>CAKZYL010000099.1 GCA_937884705.1 uncultured Roseovarius sp.
CAAGCACGGCGGTGAGGCCCGCTTGCACGATCTCGTACCATGCGCCCTGCATCAGAATCGCGGAGTGGTAGAAGAACATGAAAGGCACCACGAAGGCCGAGATGCCGACTTTGAACGAGGTGACAGATGTCGCCATGGGGTTGGAGCCTGAGATCCCAGCGGCTGCGTAACTTGCAAGTGCCACAGGCGGCGTGATGGCTGAGACCACAGCGAAGTAGAAAACGAAGAAATGCGCTGTCAGCGTCGGAATGCCAAGTTGAACGAGACCCGGTGCCACTACTGAGGCGGCCACGGCATAGGCTGCCGTTGTCGGCATCCCCATCCCGAGCAGGATTGAAATGCACATGGCAAAGAAAAGTGCGATCAACTGTGACGCGTCGGCGAGGTCGAGCAGAACGGAAGAGAAGCGCGCCCCGACACCGGTGAGCGAAATCACACCCACGATGATGCCCGCGCAGGCGCAAACAGCGATGATCTGGATCGACATGACGCCTGCAATTTCAAACGCCTTCAGGATGGAACGCGCGCCCATCGGCGTTGAGCCGTCCGACGGCCAGCCTGCAGTCCGCTGCATGATCATCGGCATCCAACTGACTACGGCGGCAGCGACAGTGGCGAGCGTGCCTGCGCGGATCACAGAGTAGCCAAGAAAGAGCGCGTAGATCAGGATGAAGATCGGCACGAAGAGGTAGATCTGCCGCAGCATCTTGCCCAGTTTCGGCAGCTCGTCCTCGCGCATGCCGCGCATGCCCATTTTTGCTGCCTCAAAGTCGACGATGAAGTAGATCGAGACGAAGTAGAGCACCGCCGGGATGATCGCGGCGATGGCGATCTCTTGGTAGGGAATGCCGGTGATTTCGGCCATGATGAAGGCGCCAGCCCCCATGATCGGCGGCATGATCTGCCCCCCGGTCGAGGCGGCGGCCTCAATCGCGCCGGCGGTCTTTTTGTTGTAGCCCACCTTTTTCATCAGTGGGATCGTCAGAGAGCCTGTGGCAACGACATTGCCTGCCGAGGTTCCGTTGATCATACCCATCAGGCCGCTTGCGAAGATTGCAACTTTCGCCGGACCGCCCCGCGCGCGGCCTGCGGCGGCGAAGGCGAAGTTGACGAAATAGTCGCCCACTTTGGACGCCTGGAGGAAGGCCGCGAAGATAATGAAGAGGATGATGTAGGTCGATGACACGGCCGTTGTGGGGCCGAGGATCCCTGCATCCGAGTAGACATGGCCAAAGAAACGCTGCCAGGAATAGGCGGTTTGGACGGCGAGGATGCCGGGCAGAAGATGCGCGGTAAATGTATAGAGCAGGAAGATGGCCGTGATGATCACGAGCGCAAGGCCCGCGACCCGACGGGTCAATTCAAGGATCAGAGCCGCGCCTGAAGTGGCAGCAAAGGCCACGCCAATGGGCACCTGCGGCGTCCCGATTGAGTTGCGCGCGGCGGTCCCGTAAATGGCAATGAGGTAAATCGCGACAGCCACGCCACAGAGCGTCAGGACCACGTCTGACGCGGTGATCTGGTCGCGGGCGCGGCGCTCCAACCAACCGGTTATGATGGCACCGAATGTGGCGATCAGCAGCGGGATGCCGAACCGGTACACCTCGCGCTGATAGATGCCGTCATAGACGGCGAAAGGCTCTGGCACCTCGGCCTGCGACATCCAGATGACGCGCCCGCCAAGTTCCATTGCGTTGCCGGATGCCAGGAATTGGGCAAACCCTGAGGCTGTGACGATGGACAAGATTGCCGGAATTGCCAGAAGTGCTGCGAGAGGCGTCACGATGCGGCGCGAACCGCCAGGCTCGGTTTCGTCTTTGAACTTATAGGCAGAGAAAATCAGAAACCCGAGCGCGAGCGCGCCGGTGATATGGACGATACGGAAATTCCACGTTTCCAGCGGGAATTGCGGCAAAAAGCCAATGTCGATGCTGGTAACTGCAGAAATCGAGACCCCGTTCAGAGCCGCCATATGAAAGGCTGCATAGACGGTGGCTATGGCGGCGATGGCGAGCTGCGTGCTGCCTGAAAACAGACGGCGATTGGACTCAACCGGTTCTTCGTCGATGCCTTCGGCAATCACTTGGTCGCTTTGCTCGCTCATAATTGGCCCCCACTTGCCTAGATTACGGCGCACCATAGAAGAAGGCCCGCGCTTCGCAAAGAAGCACGGGCCTGTGAGTCAAAGGCTTAGTTGCCGTGGATCTGATCAGCTGGGATATCGGCCCCTGCATTGTCGATGAACCACTGCGCTGCACCCGGATGCCAAGTCAGCACGCCGTTGTTCTTGTCCCAGTTGCTCGGAACCGTGGAGCGGGCGGCCTTGTGGATGTTCACCATCCGCTCATTGTCGGACATGATGACCTCGACGACCGCGTTCACAAAGGACGCAGGCAGATCACAGTTCGCGATGGCGAAGTTCCACATGGAGACTGAGCGTGCGTCAGCGTCAAGCGTGGTGTAGGTGTCGGCCGCAATCGAGAAATTTGCCACCGGGAACTCCTCAAGGATCTTGGTCTGTTCCTCTTCGGTGAACTCGATGATGTTCACGTCGGTTTGAACTTCAAGCTGGCTGACCGCAGGGACAGGAACGCCCGCAGCGAACGCGATCACGTCAAGAAGGCCGTCCTGAAGCTGACCACCAAGGTCGTTCCAGCCCCCGTTGCGACGCTCAAAGTCGACCCCGAGCGTTTCCATCATCCGCGGGAAATACGTGTCAGACGTGGATCCAGCCGGACCAAAGCCGATACGGGCGCCCGCGGGGATCTCAGAGACGGACGTGATGCCCGAAGAGCTCAGCGCCGTCACGGAGAATGGCGTTTGGTACATCGGGAACATCGCGCATGCATTGGTCATCTGAAGACCGGGTGCGATCGGGTTGAGGCCAGCCACAGCTTCGGCCGCAGGACCCATAGTGGTCATGCCAAATTGCACGTCGCCGGCATGGACTGTGGCCATGTTCTGGCCGGGGCCGCCGGACACCTCGCCTGAGCCAGAAAGGCCCAGTTCTTCTGCGACCAGATTGGCCCAGCCGGACCCGTAGGCGAAGTATGTTCCGCCCTGTGACGCGGTCGCCACGGTGAAGCTTTCGGGCCAGCCCGCGCGATCTTCGGCAAATGCCGCGGTCGATACCAGCATCCCTGCCAGTGCATACGCCGCAATTTTCATGATGTCTCCTCCACTTTGGACTTCAAATTTTTGTTTGATCTTGGTGATCTTACGTGATTTGGGTGCTGGTCGGCGCCTGTCAAGCACTGGCCAGTTACCTTACGGGAAGTTTATCGGATTTCTTGTGCGGTCCACCAGCCCCAAACGCATTGTGGCTGACCCTAAGCGAAAAATCGGAGCAAAGCGCGTGCCTGTTGGACATAGCGCAAACTCAAAGCCCCAGGATCACCCCGGGGCATTGGTTTCTTCGCGTCTTAAGGAACGGGCGCATCAAAGCAGGCTGTCGGGCATCTTTTGCTCTGCGGCCGTATTTGCCCGACGGAAGACAAAGGTCACACAGGTCGACACAATAACGATGAAGAGCGAGTAAAGCGCTGGGACCGCCATGATCGCCTGCTGCTGTTCGGGAGGGAATGTGAAAACGATGATGGCAATCGCCAGCGGCCCGTTCTGAATGCCGGTTTCAAGCGCAACGGTGCGGGCATTGCGCGGATGCAGGCGCAGGGATTTGGCGAAGAAGTAGCCGATTGTAATCCCCACCAGGCCCAAACCGATGGCGGCTGTGTATGTCGCGCTGGTCGTGTTCAACAAAAACTGCCAGTTTTGCGGGATCCACGTTACCGCGATGAACACGATGAACAGCACCCCAAGGATTGAGCCGAAGAACTCAATCGTGGCGCCCACATTCGCGTTCAGGCGTCGGACCGACATACCGATCGCGACAGGGACCAACAGGACAAAGAGTACCTTCACGATGTCTTCGCGCGGGATCTCGATATCAAGGGCGGCGGCATAGATCGTCAGGATCAGCGGGATCAGCACCACGCCGGACACGGTCGATGTCACCGTCATCAAAACCGAGAGGGCCAGATTGCCTTTTGAGAAATACGTGAAGATGTTTGACGTCGTACCACCTGGCATACACGCCATCAGAAGAATGCCGAGCGCGATCGTCTCGGGCACGACCAAAAACAACGCGAGCAGGAAGCCAAGAAACGGCATGATCCCGTATTGGCTGACCACGCCGATAAAGAGGCCGTAGGGGCGACGCAACGCCAGGTAAAAGTCGCGCGGTGTCAAAGAGGCTCCCATGCCCAGCATGATCACGGCCACCATGATCCCAAGTAGGGTTTGCGTAAACTCATCAACCATGGCCGGTTACTCCGCTGCGATTTGCGCCATTTCCTCGGCGCGCAGATCTTTTCTAAGGATTTTGCCGACGTTGGACTTGGGCAGCTCGTCCCGGAACACCACCCGCTTGGGCACTTTGTAGCTGGTCAGGTGATCTTTGCAGAAGCTGCGGATGTCATCCTGTTTCAGGGTCTTGTCTGATAGCACGATGAAGGCCTTGACCGCTTCGCCGCTGCTGTTGTCGGGCACACCGATTACGGCCACTTCCAAGACGCCGGGATGGGTCGCTATCACATCTTCCACGTCGTTGGGGTAGACGTTGAAGCCCGACACAACGACCATGTCTTTCTTGCGGTCGACAATGCGGAAATAGCCGTCTTCATCCATGACGCCGATGTCACCGGTGAGGAACCAATCATCGATCATGACGTTGTCGGTTTCTTCGGGCTTTTTCCAGTAACCCTTCATGATTTGAGGGCCGCGGGCGGCGATCTCGCCCACTTCGCCAATGCCAAGTTTTTGGCCATGCTCGTCAAAACAGGCGACTTCGGTCGAGGGCACCGGAATGCCGATCGTGCCTTCACGGGCTTTGCCGAGCGGTTCAAAGGTTAGAACGGGAGATGTTTCAGTGAGCCCATAACCCTGCAACACATCGCAACCGGCGACCTCGCGCCATCTCTCAGCCACGGCGGCCTGAAGTGCCATGCCGCCAGCACCAGCAAACTTCATGTGCTTGGGCGGGCTATGGCGGAACCAGATCTCATTGTTAAGGCCGTTAAAGAGCGTGTTCACGCCGCTCATCCAGGTGATCTTGTAGTTTTCAAAGGCGCGTTTGAGGTTCGAAAGCGGGCGCGGATTTGGGATGAGGATATTGCGCGCGCCCAGCCAGTAAAACGACAGCATGTTCACCGTGAAGGCGAAGATATGATAGAGGGGCAGGGCCGTCAAAATGACCTCTTCACCCTTCTTCATATCGCCCGCCAGAAGCTCCATGGCCTGTTCCATGTTCATGATCAGATTGCCATGGGTCAGCATCGCGCCTTTCGCCACGCCGGTTGTGCCGCCGGTGTATTGCAATACGGCGATGTCATCGAGGGTCACCTCTTGGCTGTATTTCTCGGCCTCAATGCGATCGTTTTTGATGTGCTCGCGCCCGGCGTTTAAAGCAGCGGGCAGCCGGATATGGGGCACTTCGATCGGCTTGAGCACCTTGTCCCAGTACTTTTGCACCAGGCCCACAATGCCGCGTGGCATCGCGGGGAAGAACTCGGCCACGCGGGTGACGATGACATTGGGTATGGGATGGCCGCGCGTGGCCTCCACGACCTTGTCGGCAAACATATCGATGGTGATCAGTACATGAGGCTCGGCATCTTCGAACTGTTTGGCCATCTCTTCGGAGGTGTACATCGGGTTCACGTTCACCAGGACGCAGCCGGCTTTCAGGATGCCAAAGGCGGCGATCGGGAAACCAAGACAGTTGGGCAGCTGCACCGCCACGCGGTCTCCGACACTCAAACCGGCGATCTCGCGCAGGTAGACGGCCATCGCGTCAGACATTTCATCGATCTGTTTGAAGGTCAGGGTTCCGTTCATGCCATTGGGCAATACGCAGGTGAATGCTTTGGCCTTGCCATAGGTCTCCGCCACGCTGTGGATCATGTCCGGAATGTTGCGATAGGTGGCTTGGTCAAGAACCGGGCGAATGTTCGCGCCGTAATAGGCTTGCCACGGCCGATCTGTATCTACCATCTATGTGTCCCTCCTCCAAATGTCGGAAGCGGGGATAGCCCATTCTTTGACGTGTGGGAACGTTCTAGATTCGTGACGCAGCGGCACATAGCCGAAAATGCCATTTTAGTGTGCGAAAAGATCGCCATTTTGTGCCTGTCTATTGAGCGTTCTATGCCGCATCTGCGGAATTATGACGGAACGTCACTTTCGTATTCATGGCGAAAATAGAGTATTTTTAAAATTAAAACATATACTTAGTATAAATGCTGCAATGCAGAAATTACCTAAGGTAAATGTTGCACTGCAGCATTACGTTGAATAGATGTACGTCAACCGAGGGGCTCATCCTCTTGGACGCATCAAAGCCAAGTAAGGAGAAACGACATGGCGACTGCAAAGAATAAATCAGCAAAAGCGGCCACTGAGGCAACTGCGGCCACGAAGTCTGCGCTGAACAGCATCCAGGAAAACGTCTCCGAGCGGGCGTCTGCCGCGCGTGAGCAGATCACGACAAGCGTGGAAACTGTCCGTGAGACCGGCACCAAGACAGCCGGCGCTGCCGTCGATTTCGGCAAAGCATATTACAGCGGCCTGAGTGTTCTGGGTCAGACCATCTGGGGTTTCGGCCAGGAAGTTTACGGCGAGGTGACCAACCACGCGCAAAAGACCATGCAAGCCAAGTCGCTGTCTGATGTTGCTTCGCTGCAAGCTGCGTTTGTTCAGACCCGCATCGAGACATCCGCTGCGCACTCCAAAGAGTTCATCGATGTGGCGCGTGAAGAAACCGAAAAGACAATGAAGCCGATCATCGAGCTTCTGGACGGCAAGCGCGCTGCGTAAGACCGGCCACGCCATGTAAAATCTGTCACCGCGCGACCCGTGCGCGGTGACACCCTAAACCAGCCTAAAATCGAGATCAGGGAGGATCCGATGTCCAGACCGTGGATTCGGAGCTACGATAGAGGTGTGCCTGCAACCATCGATGCGGATGCGTATCCTTCGGTTGTCGCGCTTCTAGAACAAGCCGCAAAAACCTATGGCGATCTGCCAGCCTTTGAGTGTTTCGGCACCCAGATGACCTACGCGCAATTCGACGCCGCGTCGCGTTCTGTCGCGGCCTATCTGCAAAACAAGATGGGTGTGAAGCGCGGGGATCGTGTGGCCCTGATGTGCCCCAATATCTTTGCCTTCCCTGTGGCGATGATGGGCATTTTGCGGGCGGGCGCCACGCAAGTGAACGTCAATCCGCTTTACACGCCGCGGGAGTTGCAACACCAGCTGAACGATGCGGGCGTGGAGACGATCCTGCTCTTTTCCGGCTCAACGCCGACGATTTCTGCGATCCTGGACGATACGGCGATCAAGACGGTGATCACCATTGATCTTGGTGATGCCATTGGCCTTCCGATCCCGACACCCCCTGTGGATGCAGGTATCCCTTCCTATACCAAGTTTGCGGATGTCCTCTCCGAGGGTGCGGCATTGGATTTCACGCCTGTGGAGCTTGCGGGTGAAGACACGCTGTTTTTCCAATACACAGGCGGAACAACGGGTTTGTCCAAAGGGGCCGTCCTCACACATCGCAACCTGATCGCCAATTCAGAGCAATTCCGCGCCTACCTGCCCGAGGCCTCAGAGCCAGGTAAGGAGATCGTTATCGGTGCCCTGCCGCTCTATCATATTTTCGGCCTGACGCTGTCGCTCGTGTATCTCGCTATCGGCGCAAAGATCATTCTGATCCCCAATCCGCGCGACATGGATGCTTTTGTGGCATCCATAAAAGACGCGCAGTTTTCCATCATGGCCGGGGTAAATACGCTCTTTGCTGGGCTCTGCATGCACCCCGAGTTCCAGAAAGCGGACTTCAGCAATTACAAAGTGTCCATCGGTGGTGGCGCTGCGGTGCTTGAGGCCACGTCAGAGGCGTGGAAAGCCATCACCGGTCACCACATCAAGGAAGGTTACGGCCTTTCTGAGACCTCGCCGATCCTGTGCATAAACCCGATGTCGGTCACGCATTTCACAGGCGCCTGCGGCCTGCCCGTCTCATCGACGGATATCAAGCTTCTGGATGACAATGACCAAGAGGTCGGTATCGGCGAGCGCGGTGAGATTTGCGCCGCCGGACCCCAGATCATGCGCGGTTACTGGAATCGCGATGATGCCAATGACGAGGTTTTTACGGCAGACGGCTACTTCCGCACCGGCGACATCGGTGTCTTTGACGAAGACGGATACCTGCGCATTGTCGATCGCAAGAAAGACATGATCCTGGTGTCGGGCTTCAACGTCTATCCAAATGAAATCGAGGCCGTTGTGCAGGCCTGTCCGGGCGTGGCCGAGAATGCCTGCATCGGGATGGAACACGAAAAAACCGGCGAGGCGCCCCATGTCTTCGTCGTGAAGACAGCCGATGCAAACGTGAGCGAAGAGGACATAATCGCTTACTGTCGGAAAGAATTGGCGGCCTACAAGATGCCGCAACGTATTACTTTCCTGGATGAGCTGCCCAAGTCTAATGTGGGTAAAATTTTGAGACGCGAACTGCGCCAATCGTAATTGGAGGAAACCAATAATGTCTGCACCTGAAGGCTACACCTGCGCCACGATGAAAGATTTCATCGGTCACGATTTCGGCTCTTCTGAGCCCCAAGAGGTCAACCAAATCCGGATCAATACGTTTGCGGATGTGACCGGCGATCATCAGTGGATCCATGTCCACCCTGAGATGGCCAAGAAGCACAGCCCCTTTGGCACCACCGTGGCGCATGGCTTTCTTGTGCTCTCGATGCTGGCGGGCGACATTGCCGACATCGGCATCGTGCCCAAAGATGCCAAGGGCGTTTTGAACTATGGTACAGATAAGGTGCGCTTTCTCACGCCGGTGCTGGTGGGCAGCACCGTGGTGAATTCCTACAAGCTGGTCAGCGTTGAGGAAAAGGGCAAGGATCGCCTGCTGGTGAAGGTCGAAGCGACGACCACGATCCAGGGCATGCCAAAGCCCGCCATTGTGGCTGAAATTCTGGCCATGGTCGTGACCTGAGGCGCGGACCGGAGGAGACGAAGACATGTCTAAGAAAGACGACACGAAAAAAGGCGACGGAGCCTCGCTGGAGACGGCCACTGACCTCGCCAAAGCGATGATGGGCTTTTACGGCAAAGCGCTCATGGCGCCGCAAGTGGCCATGAGCGAGAGCATGAAGCTCGGCCAGGAAATGGTCCGCTCGGCCACCGGTAAGTCCACTGTTGGTCCGATGAAAGGCGACAAGCGCTGGCGCGATCCGGTGTGGCTGACGAACCCGGCCTATCGCGTCATGATGCAAAGCTATCTGACCTGGTGCCGTGGCATTGAGGCTTGGGTGGACGGGCTTGCTCTGTCTGACCGTGACAAGCTGCGCGCGAAGCTGCTGACAGGTATCGTGACCGACACGATGGCTCCTACCAACACGCTGCTCGGCAACCCGACGGCGATGAAGGTTACGCTTGAATATGGCGGTCAGAACCTGGCGAAAGGCCTCAAGCAGTTTTTCAGCGACATGCAGAACAACAATGGCCTGCCGTCGATGGTCGACAAATCCAAATTCACTGTGGGCGAAAACCTCGCACTTTCCGAAGGCAAGGTCGTTTATCGTGAAGATCACCTGGAGCTGCTGCAGTATCTGCCGAAGACAGACACGGCGTACAAAACGCCGATCTTCATCGTACCGCCGCAAATCAACAAGTTCTACGTGTGGGATCTGTCCCCTGGCCGGTCCGTGATCGAATACCTCACGTCGCTCGGCCATCAGGTCTTTATCGTGAGCTGGCGCAACCCGACAGCAAAGCAATCTGATTGGGGCATCAACTCTTACGTTGAGGCGCTGGATCGTGCCTCTGAAGTCGCGTGCGATATCTCCAAGTCTGCGTCGCTCAACGTCATCGGCGCATGCTCTGGCGGCATCACAGCGGCCATGCTCATCGCGCTCTGGACGGCCCGTGGTGATCAGAAGCGCGCGAATACCTTCACGTGCCTCGTGGCGATCCTTGATGTAGAAGGCGGCAAGAACACCACGATGGGGCTCTTTGCCAACCTTGAGACACTGGAATTGGCCCGAGCCTTCTCCGGCCGAAAAGGTGTGTTGGAAGGCAAGGATCTGGAACGCACCTTTGCGTGGCTGCGCCCCAATGATCTGATCTGGGCCTATTGGGTGAACAACTACCTGATCGGGAACGATCCGCCCGCTTTCGACATTCTCTTTTGGAATGCCGACACCACCAACCTGCCCGCAGGGCTTCACGGAGACCTCATCGAGCTTCTGCAGCGCGGTGGTCTAAGCGGCGAGAAAGGTTGGGAAATCGGCGGGCACCGCCTGTCGCTCAAGGATGTCAAATGTGACACCTTCATCGTGGGTGGTGAGACGGACCACATCACGCCATGGGATGGCTGCTATCAGTCGCATCATCTGTTCGGCGGCAAGTCTGAATTCGTGCTTTCTCAGGCCGGTCACATTCAGTCGCTGATCAACCCTCCGGGCAATCCGCGCGCGAAGTTCCTGACGAACAGCAGCGATCACCAATCGCCTGAGGAATTCCTCGAGACAGCGCAAAAGAACAAAGGCAGCTGGTGGCCGCACTGGATGCACTGGCTGAATGAGCGCTCTGGCAAGCAGGCGAAGGCACCGGCAAAATTTGGCTCGACCAAGTACAAGCCGATGGACGACGCGCCGGGCACCTACGTGCACGCCAAAGCCAAAGTGTGAAGGACAAACGGATGCCCCATGATATGAAAGACAACACCGTCACCGGTGACATCAAAGTCATGGGGCAAAAGATCCGTTATGCGTTCTTTGGCCCGGAAGATGCGGATCGCACACTTTTGGTCTTCAACGGTATTGGGGCGAGCCTAGATGCCGTGGCCCCTGTAGCGGGCTATTTTGAACGTACGCGTATCCTGACCTTTGATGTACCAGGCGTTGGTGGCTCGCCAACACCTCTCATCCCGTACCGTTTTGTCTGGCTCAGCCGCATGACGGCGCGCCTTCTCGATGCCCTTGGTGTCGGAGAGGTCGATGTAGCCGGCGTGTCTTGGGGCGGGGCAGCCGCTCAGCAATTCGTCTATGATCATCAGTCCCGGTGCCGGTCCATGACGCTCTGCGCGACATCTGCGGGTATGGTCATGATCCCGGGCAACGTGCAGGTCCTGCGCAAAATGGCGACACCCAAGCGGTATATGGACCCCGATCACATGATGAATATCGGGCCGGACATTTACGGTGGTCAACTGCGCTACAACCGGGAAATGCTGGATATGCACGCGTCATCTCTCAAAGCGGGGGATGCGCGCGGGTACTTCTATCAACTGCTCTGCGGCATAGGCTGGACCAGCTGGCTCTGGCTGCCCCAGATCGAGGTGCCAACTCTGCTTCTGATGGGCGGGGATGATCCGCTCATCCCAGTGGTGAATGGCAAAATCCTGATGAAGCGCATTCCGAATGCGCAGATGGTTGTGATGGATTGCGGGCACCTCTTTATTCTGTCGAAGCCCGGTGAAACGGCGCAAAGGAGCGAGGCCTTTATCCACGACGGTGTGGTTCTGGATGCCGAGGAGTTCGAGGATGAACCAGCCGTCCCTGCCTGACGCACCAGAGGGACTGAGCGACGCCGACGCCGCCAAAACCGCGCGCCTGAAACGCACGAGGCGGATGGCTGAGATCGTGCTCATCGCGCTGGTCGCGATCTACCTCGTCACTTATCTGCCGTCCGACCCGCCACAATGGCTGCGCCTCATTCGTCACATGGCTGAGGCGGGTATGATCGGCGGGTTGGCGGATTGGTTTGCCGTCGTGGCGCTCTTTCGGCACCCGATGGGCATTCCAATTCCCCATACGGCCCTTTTGCCGCGCAATCAGGCTCGCGCGGCCGAGAGCGTCGGGCAGTTTTTCAAAGGCCACTTTTTGGATCCGAAATCGATCTCGGCGCGTGTGTCAGAGGTGGCCCCGGCGCGCCGCGCGGCCGAGTGGTTGATTGAGCCCAGGAACGCGGCTTTGCTGGCAACGCCACTGACCAAGGCCATCACAATTGCCGTCGACGGCACCAGCACGGGGGACACATCCCTCAATGATGGCTTGCGCAAGGAACTGCGCGCTGCCTTGGCGAGCAAAACAGCAAGCCAAGGGATCGCCACAGCCCTGGGCCCGGTGCTTGAGCAAGCGGTGCACGGCCCTCTGATGAGCGATATGCTGCGTCAGGTGCGCAGCGCTTTGGACGGCAACCGCGACCGGGTGCTGGAACTGGTTCAGGAAAACAGCCGCTGGTGGGTGGCGTCGCGCGTGGACAGAGGCGTTTCGACGGTATTGGTCGACGGTGTTCTCAACGTGATCGATGATCTCGAAAAGCCTGACAGTGCGCTGCGCAAGGATTTTGAGAACGGTCTCGCGGGCTTCCTGCAAACGCTTTCTGACAACGGTGGGCTTGAACGCGCTGTCCATGATGGCAAAACGCGTTTCACGCGGTCTAAAAAGTTTGATGACGCCGTGGACGCGACCCTGACCCTCGTGCGTCGGCGGCTTTCGGATGAACAGGGCGACGTCGAAGGCGCCATGTCTTCTGCGTTGCAAAGTTTTGCGCGCAAACTGCTGGCTGATGATATGGCGCTCGCCAGGTTTGAAGCGCAGCTCACGGAAGCCGCCGAAAAAGCAATGGTCGAGCTGCGTGAACCCATCGGCGATTATGTGACGGATGTCATCAAAGGCTGGGAGGCCAAAGAGCTTTCAGATCGCTTTGAGCGCGAGATTGGCCCTGACCTGCAATTCATCCGCATCAATGGGGCACTTTTGGGCGCGCTCATCGGAGGCGTGCTGTTCTTTGCGCAAAAGGGTCTGAGCCAGCTCGCTATCTTCTAAGGCAACAGACATGCAAAAGCCGGGCGCTGTTGCCAACGCCCGGCTTTGATGTTGTCAGTTTTGCTTTTGTCTGCGCGGTGCTATTCGGCGGCGAGGCCGAAGCTGCGCACCGTCTCTTCGTCCGATCTGAAGTTCGGCACCACGGCCTCTGGATCGAAGTGATCCACGGCGATGACCTTGCCGACCAGCTGCTCAAGCTCGCGAAGCTGCGCCACTTCTTCTGCCGTCAAAACACCGACCTCTTGCGCATCCGCCAGCCAGTCAATGCCGTGGAAGCGGCGCACCTCACCTTTGCGGATCGCCCGCTCCAGCTTGCGCTCCACCGGCTCTGCGGCGATGACCTTAGCCAACGTATGCTCAAGGATGCCCATGAAGTCATCGCGGTCATGGGAGATGAAGATGTCGCGTGTCAGGCGGTCGCGGAACTCACCGGGTTCCAGCACCTGCGCCACGATCTTCTTACCCAGATCATCCGACGCCATCTTACGGCGCATGCCCAGAGGGAAGGCCATGACGCGCATCACTGGACGCAGCGGTTTGATCGGGAAGTTGGCGATCACGCCGTCGATGGCCCGGTCAAAGCGGCAGAGCGCGTTCTCAATGCAATAGCGTAGCGTGTTGAGGTCTTCGCGCGGCTTGCCGTCATCCTCAAAGCGCTTCAGCATGCTCGAGATCAGGTAGATCTCGCTCAAAGCATCGGCCAGACGGCCGGTGATGCGCTGCTTCATCTTCAAACCACCGCCCAAGAGGCTGACCGTCAGATCGGCCACCAAAGCAAAGGTGCGCGTGGCCCGGGCCAGTTGCTTGTAGTGGCCGGATGTCATCGCACTGCCGCCTGGGGTAGACGTGAACCTGCCGCCTGTCAGGTTGTGGAAAGTGGCGCCAGCCATGTTCGAGAAGACAAAGCTTACGTGTCCCCGGAAGGCCGCGTCGAACGCTTTGAGGCCTTCACTGCGGCTCTCCATTTCCGCGGCAGAAATCTCAGCCAGCAGGTATGGATGACAGCGCAGAGATCCTTGGGCGAAGGTGATCAATGTGCGCGTCAGGATATTGGCGCCTTCTACTGTGATGCCGACTGGCACCATCTGATAGGAGCCTTGCAGATAGTTCGATGGCCCGTCGCAGATCGCGCGGCCACCATGGATGTCCATCGCGTCATTCACCGACCGGCGCAAGTATTCGGTGGACTGGTACTTCATCACCGCAGACGGCACGGCAGGCTTTTCACCGCCCGCAACCATGGACGCCGTGATCGAGCGACCGGCTTCTGTGAGATAGGCGCTTTCCACCAGGCGCGAGATCACCTCTTCGATGCCTTCCATCCGTCCAATCGGCATGCCGAACTGTTTGCGGATGCGCGTGTAGGCTGTGGTGTGACGCAGCATTGCCTTGGCACCAGCTGTGGAGGAGGCGGGCAGCGAGATCGCGCGACCCACAGAGAGGCAATTCATCAGCATGCGCCAGCCCTGGCCCACGCGCTCTTGCCCACCGATGATGAACTCCATCGGGATAAAGACATCTTTGCCCCAGTTCGGTCCATTCGGGAAAGCAGACCCACTGGGAAGGTGGCGCCGGCCAATGTTCACGCCGGGATGCGTTGTGGGGATCATCGCCAGTGTGATGCCGATGTCTTCCTTGTCGCCCAAGAGCGCCTCTGGATCGAAGAGGCGGAAGGCCAGACCAAGCAGCGTGGCCTTGGGGGCCAGCGTGATGTAGCGCTTGTCCCAGCTCACGCGCACGCCAAGGACTTCTTCGCCGTTGTATGTGCCTTTTGCCACATACCCGATGTCCCGCATCGTGGCCGCGTCGGAGCCGGAGGTTGGGCCTGTGAGGGCAAAGCATGGCACTTCCTTGCCTTGCGCCAGCCGTGGCAGATAGTGCGCTTTTTGGGCGTCTGTGCCGTAGTGCTCAATCAGCTCACCCGGCCCAAGCGAGTTTGGCACGGCCACAACGGTCGCGGCATCGGGGCTGCGAGAGGAGACTTTGCCCACGATCAGAGATTGCGCCTGCGGGGAGAAGCCCAGCCCGCCATTTTCCTTGGAAATCAGCATGCCAAAGAAGCCCTTTTCAGCCATGAAGGCCAAAGCATCCTCTGGGATGTCTTTGTTGTCGTGCCGGATCGACCAGTCATCGAGCATACGGCACAATTCTTCTGTGGGGCCATCAAGGAAGGCGCGTTCCTCTTCAGAAAGCTCAAGCGGTGCGATGTTCTTCAGGACATTCCAGTCAGGCTTGCCGCTGAAAAGCTCCGCGTCCCAACCAACGGTGCCAGCGTCGAGCGCCTCTTGCTCGGTTTCTGACACGGGCGGGAGGATGCGTTTGACGATGGCGAAGACCGGCGCGGTCAACATGGCCATGCGCACCGGCGGGATCGAGAAAAGCCCCAGCATAATGGCAGGAAGCAGGGCAAAGAGCGTGACCCCATTGAGTGCGGGTGCGAAACTTCCGCCAGACAGCATACCCGACGTGGCAACCAAGGCGATGGCCGCAGCTGCGACCGACCAGATGATCAAGGGTGCACGCGCCATCGCGAGCACAAACAGCGCGACAAAACTGGCAACGAGAAAGGCGAACACTGTCATGGGTCTTTCCTCCGAGTTGATTTCTTTGAATCAAGCCTAGCAAAAGACCTGGCCGTTGATGAGTGTTACGTTACGTAGAAAGTCGCTACGTCAACTTTGATGCGGGAAGCCGCTATTCCAGGGCGGAGTGTTCTAGCGATTGCTCCTTCGGACAAGTCATGGCACGGTTTTATAAGAGCGAAGAAAGGACACCTCATGCGCCCTGTCACCCTTGCCGCCACGCAGATGGCCTGTTCTTGGGACATTGATGAGAACATTGCCAAAGCAGACGCGCTGGTGCGCAAAGCGGCTGCAGGCGGCGCGCAGGTCATCTTGCTGCAAGAGCTCTTTGAGACCCCGTATTTTTGCATCACGCAGGATTACAATCACCTGGAGTTGGCACACAGCTTAGACGACAGTCGGGTTGTGTCTCATTTTCGGGCTTTGGCCAAAGAGCTGGGTGTGGTGCTGCCCGTGTCGTTTTTTGAGGAAGCGGGGCTGGCGCGGTTTAATTCACTGGCGATTTTTGACGCTGATGGCAGCCATTTGGCAACGTATCGCAAAAGCCATATCCCACAGTTTCCAGGGTATGAGGAAAAGTTCTATTTCTCAGCAGGCGATACTGGCTTTCGTGTTGTGGAGACAAAGTTTGGCCGCCTTGGCTGCGGCATCTGTTGGGATCAATGGTTTCCGGAAGCCTCACGCGCCATGGCGCTGCAAGGCGCGGAAGTGTTGATGTTTCCCACGGCCATCGGATCCGAGCCCGCCGTGCCAGATCTGGACAGCGCAGGCCATTGGCGGCGCACGATGCAGGGGCATGCGGCGGCCAATATCATGCCGCTCGTCGCCTCAAATCGCGTTGGCACGGAAGCGGCTGGAAATGTCGCTATGGAATTTTACGGGACGTCTTTCATTGCCGGTTACACCGGGGAGATCTTGGCAGACGCGGATCGCGAGGAAGAGACCGTCTTGCTGGCAACCGTCGATTTGGATGAAGCGGCTCAGTATCGCAGAAATTGGGGCGTTTTCCGGGATCGTCGGCCTGATCTTTATGGCGCCGTGTCCTCTTTGGATGGGCGCGGCATTTCCGCATAAATTCTGAAAACTTCGCGGCGCCTCTATCAATGCGAATAGTTTCTGACTATTTTACTCAGCGAATTGCGTGATTCCTGATGTGAAGAGTAGTTGGGACGCCTATGAGCGCTTTGCTGAAACTGCCAGTCCACACTGATCGGCCTGCACCTGAGGTGAGGGACGATGTTCGGCCTCTTCTCAACAAACTGCGTTTTGCGGCGACCACGTGTCGGGCGTCCGCTCGGCTTGATATTTTTGCAGCTTGTGCCGTGCTTGACCCCAACGAGACGCGTGCCGAGGCAGCACAGATCAACACACTCCTTCGGGTCATGGGGCAGGCATTGGGAAAAGAGCCCGTGTTCCTGCGCCCCGGCGTGGAAACGACAAGTTTCGATGAGCGTTGGCTGATTGCTGCCTTGATGGCGAAAACCGCCGGAGATGAAAACAGTTTTGCGTTTTTGCTTTTGAGCCG
>CAKZYL010000100.1 GCA_937884705.1 uncultured Roseovarius sp.
GATCAACGCAGATTACTTTTATGATCTGCCGCACCTGCCCGGGCCGGGTGAGACATTGGCCGCGACCCGCATGGCGTCTGGCCTTGGTGGCAAAGGTGCCAATCAATCGGTGGCGGCGGCTCTCGCGGGTGGCGATGTGCGCCATATCGGGTGCATTGGCCCTGATGGGTCGTGGGCCGTCGACCGGCTCCGTGATTTTGGTGTCGATGTCCGACATGTCAGAGTGAGCGATACCCCGACCGCGCATGCCATCGTTATGGTTGATGAGGCGGGTGAGAATCAGATCGTGATCTATCCGGGCGCAAACCAAGAGCAAGACGAGCGCTCTATCGCTGAAGCGCTTGAAGGTGCGGGGTCAGATGACTGGCTGATGCTGCAGAACGAAACCTCTCATCAGGTGGATGCGGTGAGACTGGCACGTGAGAAAGGCCTGAGCGTGGCCTATTCTGCCGCGCCCTTCGATGTGCAAGCGATAGAGTCTGTCCTCCCTTTCGTGACTTTGGTGATCATGAATGAGGTAGAGGCGCAGCAATACGCGGATGAAACGGGGCGCGTTATCAAGGATCTTCCGGTGTCTTATGTCCTCATAACCAAGGGTAAAGACGGGGCCACATGGCACGACTTGAATTCGGGCAAAGTCTTGGAGGTTTCGGCTTTCAAAGTGGATCCGGTCGATACAACCGGGGCTGGCGATACGTTTGCGGGCTATGCCATAGCTGGCTTGGCGCAGGGCTTGCCCGCTGATATTGCCCTGAAACAGGCCTCCGCGGCTGCGGCGCTCAGCACAACAAAAAAAGGGACGGCAGATGCCATCCCCACTCTTGCCGCTGTGAAAGCTTTGCTCGGATCTTAGGACACGAAGGGCGCTTTTGTGCCCCAAAGCTGACGAACGCGTTCATCCCGGCCACAGGCTGCGCGATAGGCCTTATAGGCTTTGGCTTTGGATTTCGGGCCAAAGCGGGTCAGGATGATGGCCGTCTGTTTGTAGTAGTCTTGGTGGTAGGCGTCGGCTGGGAAGAAGTCTCCCGCGTCTAGAATGGGTGTCACAATTTTCTGGCCCAATTCGCGTTGTGCCTCTGTCAGGGCGGCCTGCGCAGACGCACGTTCGGCAGAATTAGAGACGAAAATCGCAGAACGGTAGCTGTCCCCACGATCGCAAAACTGCCCGCCTGCATCTGTTGGATCGATGGAGCGGACAAAGAGCGCGAAAAGCTGTGCCGCTGAGATTTCACTTGGGTTGTAGAAGATCTGCACGGCCTCATAATGGCCGGTGCCGCCCTTGACGACTTGCTTGTAGGTCGGGTCGTCCACGGTGCCACCTGTGAAGCCGGACACCACTTCGCTGACGCCCCTGACGCTTTCGAAGTCTTTTTCGACACACCAGAAGCACCCGCCTGCGACGACGAGAACATTTGTCCCCGTGGCCTTCACTTCGCCAAATTGAATGCCCAGGCCAAGACCCACGAGCCCTGCCAAGACGACTGCCTTCAGATTTGTGAACGTTGAGATCATTGGTGCCTCCTGTGTCGGTTGAGGCTGAACCTAACGGAAATTGCGAGCACGCCAACTCACTGAGTTGAGAGGTCACGGGCTGGTGAGCGGAGTTTACTGCTGCGGCCTGAAAAACAGGGCTTTTCACGGCAATTGAAACAGAGTTTTCTGGCGGTATGAAACAAATGAGCGTCCGATGACAGACCACCAAACCACTCACCAAGCCGTTGAAGATGCACGAAATGAGCAGATTCTCATCTGGTTAAACGGCAAAGTCGTTCCCAAAGCTGAGGCGCTCGTGAGCGTCTATGATTCGGGTTTCATGCTGGGCGATGGCGTTTGGGAGGGGCTGCGCCTGTACAATGGAGCCTGGGCGTTTGCGGATGAGCATCTGGATCGGCTCTTTGAGGCCGCAAAAGCGATCGGCCTCGATATTGGCATGACGCCCGATGATCTGATGCGTGCGCTTGAGGACACGGCCAAAGCGAATGAAATGGTTTCTGACGCTCATGCCAGGCTGATGGTCACTCGCGGCGTCAAAACCCGGCCGTTTCAGCACCCGTCCTTGTCGCAGCAGGGGCCGACTGTGACCATCATCATGGAGCATTCGACGCCTCGTATCGCCAGACCTATCAAGCTTGCGACCGTTCCGCATCTGCGCGGGCTTCCCATGACGCAAGATCCGAAGTTGAATTCTCATTCCAAGCTGAACTGCATTCTCGCCTGTATCGCGGCGGAAAAGGCGGGTGCGGATGAGGCATTGATGCTGGATCTGCATGGTTTTGTGAACACGACCAATGCTTGCAATTTCTTTATCGTGCGAAAGGGCGAAGTTTGGACCTCGACCGGGGATTACTGCATGAACGGGATCACGCGCCAGAAAGTGATCGATCTGTGCCGCGCCAATGACATTCTGGTCGTTGAGAAAAACTACTCTCTGGTGGAGACATATGGCGCGGAAGAGGCGTTTCTGACGGGGACATTTGGCGCGCAGACACCTGTAGGAGAGATTGATGGTCGTATGATTGGAGACGGTCAGCAGGGTCCGATGACGGCGCGAATACAAGGCCTTTATAAGGCTCTAATAAAGCAGGAAACGACCTAAATGCGTATCGCGATGTGGTCTGGCCCGCGCAACATCTCGACCGCGATGATGTATGCATTTGCGGCGCGTGGCGATTGCGATGTTGTGGATGAACCCTTTTATGCTGCTTATCTGCATGCCACGGGCCTCGACCATCCCATGCGAAAAGAGATCATCGCGTCGCAGCAGATCGATGCACGCGATGTGATCACAAATCTTCAGGCCCCGTCCGCGCAACCGCACAGCTATCACAAGCATATGTCCCAGCACATGATCGCTGGCATAGCCAGAGATTGGATCAGTGGGTTCAAGAATGTTTTTCTCATCCGCCATCCCGCTCGGGTGATCGCCTCTTATGCGGCAAAACGGGAAAATCCGACGCTGGATGACATCGGATTTCGCCAGCAGGCGGAGATTTTTGATCAGGTGCAGGATGATGGCGCGGTTGTCATCGACAGTTCTGATATCCGGCGAAACCCGCGCGGTGCGTTAGAAGCGCTTTGCGATGCGTTGGACATGGGCTTTACTGAAAAGATGCTCAGCTGGCCTGAAGGCGGTCACCCGGCTGATGGGGTGTGGGCAAAGCACTGGTACGGTGCGGTTTGGACATCGACGGGCTTTGGTGAGCCTGAAGGGCCAATGCCGGATGTGCCGGAGTCGTTGTATCAGGTTCTGCAGACATCGATACCGTACTATGAGAAATTGCAAGAAAACAGTCTCTATATAGGCTGAACGGAGGTAAAATGCGTTTCATTAACATGCTCATCGTGGCCTTCTTTGGCCTGACGACGCCTCTTCTTGCCGAGATGTCCGACAGGGACGGATGGGCGGTGATCAAAACCGAAATGGCACATGCCGATCTGGTCGCAAGCACGCGGGCCGCGATCAAGGAAAACGGGTTGATCGTTGTCACTCAGGCGGGGCCAACCAAGGCGGCAGCAGCGCGAGGGATCGAGATACCAGGAAACACGGTGATCGGCGCCTTTAACAATGACTTTGCTGTTCGGCTTCTTACCCTTTCGACGCCGGCGATGATCGAAGCGCCCATTCGGTTCTATGTCACGGAGAATGCCGACGGGACGGCGACCCTGAGTTACAAGACACCGTCCTTTGTACTCGCTCCTTACGTTGAGGGTGAGGACGCGATTTCGGAGATTTCCGTAGAGTTAGACACGCTTTTTGCACAAGTGGCGGCGCAAGCGACCACCCCTTGAGCGACGTCATGCGTCAGTCTTTCAGGCGTCGATCCCGCGCGGCCAAAAGCTTGAGCCGCAACGCGTTAAGCTGGATGAACCCGGCCGCATCCTTCTGATCGTACGCGCCGGCATCCTCTTCAAAGGTCACATGCGCCTCGGAGTAGAGCGAATGCTCCGACCAGCGGCCAACAGTGCTTGCTGATCCTTTGTAAAGCTTGAGTTTGACCGTGCCGGTCACGTGTTTCTGGGAATGATCGATGGCCGCCTGAAGCATTTCGCGCTCCGGGCTGTACCAGAATCCGTTGTAAATCAGCTCTGCATAGCGCGGCATCAGTTCATCCTTGAGATGCGCGGCGCCGCGATCGAGCGTGATCTGCTCGATGCCGCGATGCGCTTCTAGCAATATCGTGCCGCCCGGCGTCTCATAGATTCCGCGGGATTTCATGCCGACAAAGCGGCCTTCGACCAGATCCAGCCGCCCGATGCCGTG
>CAKZYL010000101.1 GCA_937884705.1 uncultured Roseovarius sp.
AGACCATCATCGCCGCAACCAAGGCGGATATTCGCGCAGAACTCGATAAGGCGACAGCGAAAGCCGACGCTGAAATAGCAGCGCGGGCCTCAGAAGGGGAAGCTGCGATTGCCGAGATCCGAGCCAATGCTCTGGAAAGCGTGAAAGACGTCGCGCAGGCTGTTGCATCGGACCTCGTTGCCGCGATGGGCACAAAATCCGATGCCAAGGCGATCGCAAGCGCTGTCGGCGCGAGGGTGAAAGGATGAGGACGATGATACTCTGGCCCACAATAATCTTCGCGAGCTTCGCCACCCCTGCTCTTGCTGCTGGGGACAAGCCATTCTTTTCGCTCTTCAACACTGATTTTGCCGTGACGATCGGCTTTATCCTGTTCTTCTCGGTCATTTTCTATCTGAAGGTGCCCGGCCTTTTAGGCGGCCTTTTGGACAAGCGCGCTGATGGCATCCAGGCGGAGCTGGACGAAGCCCGCGCGATCAGAGATGAGGCTCAGGCCTTGCTGGCGGGATTTGAGCGCAAGCAAAAAGAAGTGCAGGGGCAAGCGGACCGGATCGTTGCCCATGCGAAAGAAGAAGCCTCAGAAGCGGCCGAACAAGCGAAAGCTGATCTGGACGTGTCCATCGCGCGTCGTATCAAGGCAGCCGAGGATCAAATTGCCTCTGCTGAGGCCAGTGCAGTGCGTGAAGTTCGGGATCGCGCGATCAATGTGGCCGTTGATGTCGCAAAAGAAGTGGTCGCGAAACAGATCACTGCGGCACAGGGCAACGCCATGATCGACGCCTCTATCGACGACATCAAATCCAAGCTGCACTAAAGACAACAATACCAAGCCGATGTCTGACAGGGCATACACGACCCGGGCCAACAGGTCCGGGTCGCTCCATTTTCCGCCGACCCTCCCGCGTTATTGAAAAGTTAACCAATTGTTAAGACATGTGAACGACCCTTTTCATGAGCGCAGTCACTACAACGCGTTGGTATTTTAGATCATGGATGCTGCCGTATGACCCCCGAGGTCCGTGAAGATCCACGTGATCCGCTATTATTGTTCGCGGATCGACATTGCCCAGGCGAGGAACTGAAATCGGTTGCCGAAGCCGGGTTTGAAGCTGGCTTGGGTGTTATCATTCAAGCGATGCCGACAGCGTCCATTGTCATTGACACCTCGTGTAGGGTGCTGGCCTCAAACAGGTTGGCTTATGATTTAGTGGACCAGCTGGAAACGGCTGAGATCAAAACCGCATTGGATCAAGCCGTCGCTCAAGCGTCTCTTGGCACGGAACCCGGTTTGGTGACGCTCAATCACTGTGCCGAAAGCCGAGATTACTTCATCGTGCCTTTGCCCGGCACATCTGCCAGAGGCAAGACGCTTTTTTTGGTTGGTCGTGTCCCTGATGAAACCGTACGCAAACCCGCACCCTATGCGCCCCTTCAAAGTCAAGCGCCCAGCCCCAGCCCGGTCGGTGTATTGCGGGAGCAGGCCCTCAAGTTCAAAAGATTGAGCGAAACAGATCCCCTGACAGGCGCGCTCAATGTGCGCGCCTTTGCCGCCCGCGTGCGGCAAGCCCTCGCTCTTGCACCCGGTCGCAAAGGCGCGTTGATCTTTCTGGATCTCAATGGCTTCAAGACCATCAATGACAAGTTTGGTCATGCGGCGGGCGACAAGGTTCTGGTACACGTCGCCAAAAAGCTAACCTTTCTTCCCCATACCTGGATCGCTACGGCGCGCGTGGGAGGCGATGAGTTTGCGCTCTGGATCCCTTTTGTCGCGCAAACCAGCCTCTGCGATATCATCGCAGGCATTCGGGACCGTCTGAATGCTCCTGTCGATCTTTCAGATTTCAGCACTGAGAATGCACAGCAGGGAACCACCGAGAACATCGCGGAAAAAACCACGCGGCACACGCAAGTGACTGTCACGGCAGCGATTGGCGCTGCGCATTGTCCTAACGATGCACTCAATTATGAGACGATGCGGCGTTTGGCAGACGAACGCATGTATGAAGACAAATCGAGGGCTTGTTAGCCTTTCGGGGTGCACTTTGACCTGCAAAAAGAAAGGGGGCCGTTGATCCGGCCCCTCAGTCCTTCCCGCCACGTTTACCGTTGCTGTCGCGCGCCCTGATGCGAGCGATACCGAAGTGCTGCGACATATTCTCTGGACATTTCAGAAAGAATCCCTGTGATCCTGACGTCAGATGGCCCCTTAACCCTTCCTAAGGACGACTTGTTTTTGCCTTTGGAACCGCAAGTCGAACCGTTCCGGCGACTATAGCCAGGCCGTTCCGAATCGGTCAATGCTCGCGATTCGTTTTCCACAAATTTTCACGGCATCAACGGGGACTTTTCTGAAAGAGTGCGCAGGTCCGGACGCTTGGGCGCACCCAGATCTGAGCAATTGGTCTTGAGACCTCGCGTGCGCAACGCTAAGCGGAATGCGATCAAGGGAGACGGTGATGAGCCTGAATACATTCGGACATGTGTTTCGCGTGACAACTTGGGGCGAAAGTCATGGCTTGGCCCTTGGTGCGACTGTGGACGGGTGTCCCCCGGGTGTGCCCGTGGACGAGGCCTTTTTGCAGCAGTGGCTTGATAAGCGACGCCCGGGTCTGAACAAACACACCACGCAGCGCAAAGAGGCTGATGCGGTGCGGATCCTGTCGGGCGTGTTCGAAGGCCAGACGACCGGCACGCCCGTGCAGCTGATGATTGAGAATACCGATCAGCGATCGCGCGATTACGGTGACATTGCCGAGACGTTTCGCCCAGGTCACGCCGATATCACGTATCACCTCAAATATGGGCATCGCGATTACCGCGGCGGTGGCCGCTCTTCGGCGAGAGAGACAGCTGCGCGGGTCGCTGCCGGTGGTCTGGCGCGTGCTGCGTTGGCAGAGCTGGCCCCCGAACTGCAGATCAAAGGGTACATGACGCGCATGGGCGAGATGGAGATTGATCGCACGCGGTTTGACTGGGAGGCCATCGATACCAATGATTTCTGGATGCCTGATCCGCAGGCGTTGCCCGATTGGGAGGCGTATCTGCTCTCCATACGAAAGGGGCAGAATTCCGTGGGTGCGGAAATCGAGATCTGCGCGCGCGGTGTGCCGGTCGGGCTTGGCGCTCCGATCTATGGCAAGCTTGATACCGATCTTGCGGCCGCCTGCATGTCGATCAATGCGGTTAAAGGTGTTGAGATCGGTGAGGGGATGGCGGCCGCGCGTCTTACCGGGACAGCGAATGCCGATGAGATCTTCATGGGTGAGAATGGGCCTGAATACTCATCAAACCACGCGGGCGGAATTCTGGGTGGTATCTCAACCGGCCAGGACATCGTGGTGAGGTTTGCGGTTAAGCCGACCTCTTCCATTCTAACGGCCCGAAAATCCATTCGTACAGATGGCAGCGCGACGGAGGTGATCACCAAGGGGCGTCACGACCCCTGTGTCGGCATTCGTGCTGTCCCAGTTGGAGAGGCCATGGTGGCCTGTGTTGTGCTGGACCATCTGCTGCTCCACCGAGGGCAGGTAGGCCCCGGTCCGCGCGGTGTGATCGGCTAGGCGCCGTTTTCTTTGAAAGAAAACGGTCCGAAATTTTTAAAAATTTCGGTTGCTCTGCATTAACTCGGTCAGGGTTTGGTGGTTTGGCTTTGTCTCGAAAGCTGAACGGCCAAAATCCCCAGCGTGACGACAATGACCCCGACTGCGTCCCAGACGCCAAGCGCCTCGCGAAGAACCAGAGCGGCCACAGCCACGCCAAAGACCGGATTGAGAAAGTGAAACGTGGCGGCCTTCACCGCACCGATCCGATCCATCAGCATGAACCAAACCAGTGTCGCGGCCAGCCCGGGCACCAGTGTGGTGTAGACAAACGCCACGATCAACTGCCAGGACCAAGCAACGATCATCGTCTCGGTCGCCGCACCGATCACGCCCAAGACCGCCGCACCCACCAGCATTTGCAAGCCCACCACCATCATGAAGTTGCCGCCTGACGTGGCGCCTTTCACCGACAGTGTGGCAAATGTCAAAGCCACTACGCCGATCAGACACAACATTACCCCATAAAGATCCGCGCCCCCCTGCAGCCGCGTGCCCATGATGATCGCCACGCCGATCACGCCTGCGATCAGGCCGATAACCCCCAATGTGCCAATCCGCTCGCCCCAGATCATCCAAAGCGATAGCCCAACCAGCAGGGGCATGGTTGAAGCGATGATGGCCGCCAGTGAGGCCTCAACCGTTTGCATGGCCACAAAGTTCAGCCCCAAATAAAGCGCGTTCTGGCAGATCCCGAAAACAATCGTGGCGCGCCATTGCGCGGGCGTCAGCCGCCAGGTTTGACCAAGCCAGCGCGCGATCATGACCCCAATGAGACCTGATATCAGAAACCGCAATGCCAGCGAAGAGATGGGTGGTGCGGCGGCCACGATCACGCGCGCCGATGTGAACGCGCTCGACCACATAAAGGCGAATGCCAGGCCCATCAGGATTGCCCGAATGTCCATCCTTTGCCTTTGCCTCGCGCATTCGCGGCCAAAATACAAAGGGCCGCCCTGTGGCGACCCTTTCTCAAACTGATCTGACTTACAAGTTCAGTCGTTGACGCTGTCTTTGAGCGCTTTGGCGATTGTCATTTTGACGACCTTGTCAGCGGGTTTGCTGATCTGCTCGCCCGTTGCAGGGTTGCGCACCATGCGTGCCGGACGCTCACGGCAGTAGATCTTGCCGACGCCGGGCAATGTCACCGCGCCGCCACCGGACACTTCACGGGTGATCACACCGATCATCGCATCAAGAGCGCTGCTTGCCGTTTTCTTATCACTGTCCATTTCTTCTGCCAGTGCTGCCACCAGCTGTGTTTTTGTCATTGGTTTTGCCATTTCATGGTCTCCCTAAACTGCCCTCTTCTATGGGCCTCTTGCCTGATTTTAACTGTATATCGTGGTTCAACACAACGGATAGTGTAGAAAAAGAAGGGGTTTCAACTGTTTTCCATGCGTTTTTTGCGAGCTAAAGAAACGCTGTCTCATCAAAGCAACGCAACTTTCGGCTATGAATCCGTTCTAGCGGCATCTCGCGCAGACGCTCCATTGCGTTGATTCCAATCATCAGATGCCGTTTTACCTGCTGCGTGTAAAAGGTGCTCGCCATGCCTGGCAGCTTCAGTTCACCGTGCAAAGGTTTGTCCGAGACGCAAAGGAGCGTTCCATAGGGCACTCGGAAACGAAAGCCGTTTGCAGCGATCGTCGCACTTTCCATATCCAAAGCAATGGCACGAGATTGCGACAGGCGCTGCACCGGTCCGGATTGATCTCGCAATTCCCAATTGCGATTGTCGAAACTGGCCACAGTCCCTGTGCGCATGATCCGCTTTAGGTCATAGCCGTCTTGTTGCGTGACCTCTGCCACCGCCTCTTGCAGGGCAATCTGGATCTCGGCCAAAGCCGGTATCGGCACCCAGGTGGGCAAATCCGCGTCAAGAACACCATCCTCGCGCAAATAGGCATGGGCCAAGACTAAATCACCGAGGCTTTGCGAATTGCGCAGACCTGCGCAATGGCCCAGCATCAGCCACGCATGAGGCCTGAGCACCGCAATGTGATCTGTGGCAGTTTTGGCGTTCGACGGCCCCACGCCGATATTCACGAGCGAGATCCCTGCCGCGCCCGGGCGCTTCAAATGGTATGTTGGCATTTGCGGCGGCTTGTCCGGCGCGCTGAGCGTGCCGTTTGCGTCTGTGATCTCTTGATTGCCCGGGCCGACAAAGCTCTCATAGCCGCTCTTGGGATCAGAGAGCTGGGCGCGGGCATAGGCCTCAAACTCTGCGACGTAGAACTGATAATTGGTGAAGAGCACATAGTTTTGAAAGTGATCGGGATCGGTTGCCGTGTAATGCGACAGCCGCGCGAGAGAGTAATCCACCCGCTGCGCCGTGAAGAGCGCCAGAGGGCTCACCCCGTCTTGGCGAGGTGCCTGGGTGCCGTTCACAATGTCATCATTGGTTGTGCTCAGATCCGGGACATCGAACACGTCGCGCAGGATAAATTCTGTCGCTCCCTCCTGGGGAACGCTCAGCCCTGGATGGCCCGCCACCGCGAAGTGAACCGGTATGGGCGTGTCAGAAAGACCAACCGCAACCGGAACGCCATGGTTTTCCATCACAAGAGTGATCTGCTGCACCAGATAGTCCCGCATCAACCTGGGGCGCGTTACTGTGGTGGCATAGGTGCCCGGATCTGTCACGTAGCCGAAACTCAGGCGGCTGTCGGTTTTGGCATAGCTTGTCGTTGTGACACTAAGTTCTGGATAGAAGGCGCGCACGCGATGATCTGGCGCGCCACCAGCCAGCGCCTGAGAGAACCGCGCGCACAGGAAATCTGTGGCCTCATCGTATAGTGCGATCAAGCGATCCACAGCGGCGGGGGCATCCCGATAGAACTGGGGCTCTGCCAGTGTCGGCGTGTCGATGGGTTGTTGGTCGTCCGGCATTGGGGCTGCTCTTGTCTGAGGCCATGTGTGGGTGACCTTGTGCATATGATCTCATGCGTGCGGGAAAGGATCAACTGCGGTGGACGGCTCTGATCGCTTTGCGTAAGACACATGCCATGACCAAGACCCTGATATCTTTTGGCCACGGTTATTCCGCCAAGGCGCTCGCGCGGCTTT
The DNA here is from genome assembly GCA_937884705.1 of uncultured Roseovarius sp. Lineage (GTDB taxonomy): Bacteria > Pseudomonadota > Alphaproteobacteria > Rhodobacterales > Rhodobacteraceae > Roseovarius. The sequence goes on from CAKZYL010000101.1 coordinate 6,669, forward strand.
TGGTGCCCCGGGGGTGGACGCTCTACGGCACCACCCGAAAGCCAGAGAAATGCGCTTTACTTGAGGCGGAAGGGGTGATCCCGATACTTTGGCCGGATGGGGATTTGTCTGAGGCTTTAAACGCGGCGACGCATATTCTGATGTCCGCGGCCCCCGGGGAAGAGGGTGATCCGGTCTTGGCGCGATACGGCTTGGAAATCGCTGAGATCGCGGAACGCCTCAGCTGGGCGGGGTATCTTTCCACCACGGGTGTCTACGGCGATCACCAAGGCGCTTGGGTCGATGAAACTGCCGCCCTGACGCCGGCGACCAGACGCGGACAGATGCGGGTGGAGGCGGAAAGAGAGTGGGCACAGATCCCCGGTCTTCCTCTGCACATTTTCCGATTGGCCGGCATTTACGGACCGGGACGCGGGCCGTTTGCGAAAGTCCGCAACGGCACGGCACGGCGTATCATCAAACCTGGTCAGATTTTCAGCCGCATTCATGTTCAGGATATTGCTCAGGTGCTGGCGGCCTCGATTGCACGGCCCAATCCCGGGGCTGCGTACAATGTCTGTGACAACAATCCCGCCCCGCCGCAGGATGTGATCGGATACGCAGCAGAGTTGTTAGGTCTGCCGCTGCCGCC
>CAKZYL010000102.1 GCA_937884705.1 uncultured Roseovarius sp.
GGATTGGCTAAATGAGCCAGTCTCGGGGCGTAGTAACCCTCCAAGAGCGGCCGGTGTCGGCCGAAATGACACCTCCTCGAACCTCTATGGTCGGGGAGGCACTGGCGTATGTCCAGGGCTCCGGCCTAAAGGCCAGCGCGGTCGTCTCTTGGCGGCTTACTAACTCCCCGGCTGCCAGAGGAAACTCTGGTGGCCGGGGAGTTAGTAATGGAGCTGCCGTGAACGTCCCTAGGGGATTAGTAGAGAGCAGGGTAAAATCCGTGACAATTGGGTGCAACGTAGTGCAAGTTCAAGACAGGAAAATTACATTTCCTACCAGAGTGTTGTACGCAATTCGCTGGTGCCGTACTTCTGCATGCAACTCGGTCCATCAAACGTGACAAACAATTCGTAATGATGGGGTCGTAGGTTCGAGTCCCATCACCGGCACCATTGCTTTAAGAAAAACAAAATTAACGCCCTGTTCCGTCCCAGCGCGTCGTTTTTCATCCCGTTAGATGCAGTTCTCTTACAGATCGGACCAGAGTGCGAAAGTCGGAAGTCGCCGTGGTAGCTTGAAAATGACCCGGGTAAGGATCGCAGCATGGCAATCGATTGGAGGGTTGATATTGCGATAAAGCCTAAATTGCTCGGTGCTCCGGGTTCCTCTTTCCTGAAACGACGGTTGGGTTCGCGCTTTTAACCTGAGATTGCGACAATCGATTTCGCTTTGCAACTAAACCAAAAGAAGACTGTATGAGAATGGAAACGAACTCAAGTTTCTCGCCCACCTGCGGGATATCGTGACAGATTGGAACACGGACCACATAGATCTTTTTCGCCGGCGTTTGGAGGCGACCTCGACAAAGACGCCGCCTCGCAAACCGTTCATGTGAAAATGAAGTCGTTCTCGCTCAGACTGCTGGCGGACACATCTTCCAAAGTGATTTCCGTCTGGCCGATGCTGATCACTGCACCATCCTCGCTGTCGGAAATCAAATGACCGATATCGTCGAAGTCTTGGATGTCATGTATTTTCAAGACAATCAGGTCTTCACCAAGAGTAAAGTCGGTGATGGTATCCGAGCCGCTCTGTCCGTGGAATACAAACGTGTCGGCGCCCGTGCCACCTGTGAGAATATCGGAATGCTTTCCGCCAATCAGAATGTCCCGACCGGCACCGCCGTCGAGATTATCACTTCCAAAATTGCCGCGCAGCACGTCGTTTTGATGGCCGCCTTCTAGAGTATCATTGCCCCGACCACCGCGCAGAAGGTCGTTTCCATCACCACCGGAAATGACATCACGACCACGACCACCGAACACGTTGTCCCGTCCGTCACCGCCGTCGAGCGTGTCGCTGCCACGACCACCGCTCAAGGCATCATTTCCGTCACCGCCCAAGCCGACATCATTGCCTTGGCCCAGCCGAATGTCATCGTTGCCGCCGAGTCCTGAGACAAAATCAGTGTTGTCGCCGGTTCTGAAGACATCGTTGCCATCGTCACCAATTTTGAAATCGACGCTGCCGCCCCCACCGTCGCCATTCAAAATGTCGGCGGGGATGAGAACGCCGTCGATCACGTGTGCAATGCCGTTGGTCGCGGCAATGTCGGTTTCGATGAGTTGTGGATCATCAAGGTCGGGATCGTTATCGACCAATGAAAGACCGTCCACGCCTACGTTCGCGCCAAGCAGTGTGGCGATCGCGTCTGCTGTGAGCACCTCATCTGATGAAAACGATTCCGGCGCCACGTGGTAGAGCAAGATATCCGTGAGAAGGGGAATTGGATCGGCGCCTCCGGAGAGCAGCTTCAACGCCTCAACGATATAGGCGAACGCCTCCCCTTCATCGTGCCCTGTGAAGCCCAATGTTTGCGCAAGGTCGACAAAAGCGGCGTCATTGGGTGCAAAAACCGTCAGATCGGCGTGAGGATCATCCAATGCCCCAGCGAGACCTGCCGCCTGAACGGCATTGAGCAAAATGTCGAAATCCGCTGCATTGTTGTCAAAGACACCGCCCGATGCCGCGACAATCCCGGTCAGGGTGTCCGTCGGCGCAGGTCCTTCATTGCCCGGAATGTCAATCGGCAACAGCACCCGATCGATGGCTTGTATTACGCCGTTCGAGGCATCGATATCGGGTATGACGATCGTGGGATTGGACACGTCAGGCTCATTGTCGACCAAAATCGGACCCGCCGCCTCGAAGGTTGCACCCGTCAAGAAGGTCTCAACCTGATCCAGCGCATCGATTTCACTGGCTGATTTGGCGTCCGCCGACACGTGATAGAGCAAAATGTCAGTTAAAAGCGGGATCGGATCGTGGTCATCGGACAATTCCGTCAAGCTATGGACCAGAAACGCGAACACCGCGTCCTCGTCTGACGTGTCGTTGGTATACCCCAGATCGATGGCCAGCTGGGTGAATGCGGCATCGGTTGGCGCGAAGACAGTGATGTCGTCTAGGTCGCGCACGGTGTGCACCAGATTGGTGACTGTCAAAGCGCGCACGAGCAATTGAAAGTCATCGGATCCAGCGGCGATATCGACGATGTTTGGTGCAGTGTTAGGTTTTGGCATTGGTTTTCCCCCTGTTGGATTTCAAGCAGCTATCAACGTGGCAGCAGGACGCCATCAATCACGTGGATGATGCCGTTGGACGCGGTGATGTCTGCGGTGATGACATTGGAATTGTTGATCTTTACGCCGTTGCGACCATCAAAATGCAGCTTTGTACCTTCGACCGTATCAATGGATCCGCGAGAGCCGGAAAGACGCGACGCCGGGACGTTTCCGGACACGACGTGATAGGTCAGGATTGAAACCAGTTTGTCTTTGTTTTCCGGCAAAAGAAGGCTTTCCACAGTCCCTGCAGGAAGCGCTGCAAATGCTTCATCGGTTGGCGCGAAAACGGTGAACGGGCCGGGCGATTTCAGAGTGTCCACCAGGCCCGCGGCCTGAACGGCGGCAACCAGTGTGGTGAAGGATCCCGCCGCGACAGCTGTGTCGACAATGTCGGGATCGGAGGCCGGCATCGCGCATGCAGAAAGCCCTGCAACTGCGCCAAAACCAACAGTCATGCGAACCATGTCGCGCCGATTGAGGTGCTTGTTCATTGTGATGTCCTTTTCAGTTTCGTCCATTTGTGTGTAAATTTCACACGGATTAACTAAACCTGCGTCAAACTGGGTCAAATAATTTGTGGAAATTTTTCCCACATTGCATAATCTCGTGTGTATGACACCGTCTGATCAGAGATTTTTGGGCCTACTTAAGGGCCTGTTGCGCCCGCTCATTCGCACGCTTATTGCGCGCGGTGTGACGGCGCCTGCGTTCTACAAACTGATCAAATCGGTCTATGTGGACGTGGCTCACAAAGACTTCGCGCTTGGTGCAGAGCCGCCAACGGACAGCCGCATCACCTTGTTGACCGGCGTTCATCGAAGGGATGTGCGCGCGATTCTCACCGATGACAGCGACGCTTGGGAAACACGGCGCTCGAAATCCGCGATGCTGGCCACCGTCTTGGGCCAATGGTCCGCCCGCAGGGACTATCTGGACGCACAGGGCGATCCCATCGCGCTGCCCCGTGTTGCATCCCAAGGGCCGAGCTTTGAAGCATTGGTTTCAGATATCAACACCGATATCCGCCCTCGCACCGTTTTGGACGAGCTGCTGCGCCAGAACCTCGTCGTTGAAACAAAGGAAGGTCTTCTTGAACTTTCCGAAGACGCGCGCCAAGGTCCTGCATCTGACGAAGACAAGTTGGTCTTCTTTGCGGCCAATGTCGGCGATCACATCGCGGCAGCGAGCGAGAATTTGATGAGTGATGCACCGCCATTTTTTGAGCGCTCCGTCTTTTACAACCAGCTTTCCGAAGACGCAGTCGATGCTATCGAAGCCAACGCGCGCAGCTTGTCGCAAGACGTGTTGGAGAAACTGAACACCCAGAGCGAAGCATTGCGGACAGAACAACAGTCCGACGCTGACGGCACAGAAAGGTACCGCCTGGGAATTTACTTCTACCGTGAATCGGCAGTACCACTCGACGCGACACCTAAGGACCAGAAAGATGAAGACGAATAGACGTGGTGCTCTGCTTCTTTTGGGGTCTACATTGCTGGCTTCGTGTGCTGCGCCGCAAACAGTTTCCCAGGACACGACAGATCCCTTTGAAGGCGGAATTGGCGGCACCGGCATTGTGGGGACGGTCTTTGGCAATCGGAACCTTTCGATCAACGGGCTGAAAGTGGATCTGAGTGCGAACACCTCAGTGACATCCCCGATCGGACCAAGTACTCAGATGGATCTCGCGCCGGGCCAAATGCTGACCGTTTTCGCGCGCAAGGCACCCGACGGTATCGTGTCGAGAGAGATATCCATTGATTTCGCGCTGGTCGGAGACTTCAAAGTGAATGGCGCCAATGCGTCGGTCAACAGCGTTCCTCTCATTGGCTGGCAAGGTGCGTTGGGACAAGGAAGAACAGGCCAGCGCGTGGCCGTAAGTGGCACCTGGACGCCAAACGGCGTGCGGCCCAGCCGCATTGATCCAGCCCCTCAGAGCATGGACGTCATCGCGGGCACATTCGACGGTGCAGGGGTCGGCGGTGTGGCGATAGAGACGCGCTCTTCGAGACCAACGGCCGGCAGTTACACCGTCGCGTTTGGCCGATCTCAGAATGATGGCTTCACGGTGGAGCAATTTAAATCTGGGCGATTCACCACCGCGAATGGTCTCAAATACCTGTCGGTTGATGGGTACTTGGAAACCGAGCGCAAAGCGCCCGGTTTCCGTATTGCAGGCCTCGGTCACAGCTTTGCCAGCGACGTGCAATTGGGGCAGATTGGCCAACGGCGTGCGATCTACTTTGGCGCCTACACCGGCCGCTTTGACGCGCGTATCGGCGTCGTTGTTCCTGATGACTTTCGAACACGCGATAGGGTCCTTCGCGACGGCCTTGACCTGGCTGGGTCATCATCAGTTTTGCGGCTCTGAGGTTCAACTCAATCGAACGGACCTGTTCCCCATAGTCGAGTGCGCACCCGTGTCTGTCCAGCGGGCGTTTAGCGACAATTGACGCGGACGAGATCCGAAGACTTAAAGACGAGGTGGGCACAGGAGCTACTGAAATAGCATGCCCACCAAGTATAGCGCGGACTT
>CAKZYL010000103.1 GCA_937884705.1 uncultured Roseovarius sp.
GTCCCGGAGGCTGCAATTGTGCCAACGGCCAATTCAGGTTTGTAGTTTTCACGCAGCATAATGGGCAACGCCAGAACGCTGAGCATCACAACAGACGCGCCAACGATACCCGTACTCGCGGCCATGATGATACCCAGCAAAGCAACCGATATCGCCAAGCCGCCGCGCTTGTGACCAAGGGCGCGTTCAAGCGAGTACAGCAGGTTCTGCGCCAATCCCGATTTGTCGAGCATGGACCCCATGAACACAAAGAGCGGCACGGCGAGGAGCAACCAGTTTTCGATGACACCGGCGTAAATGCGGGACACGCCGATCTTGAGGAAGGCAAACGGCAGCTCGCCAATAAACGCAAAGAGCACGCCGATACCGCCGAGCACGAGGGCCACTGGATACCCACTGAAGATACCAAGCAGGAGGCAGACGACCATCGTCAAAGGAAGTGCATATTCCATCAGTCGTACTCGCTTTGGTCGCCACGCAGCAACTCGCGCAGGCGCACAAACGCCAGTCCGAGACCTGCAAACAAGAGTAGTGAGAAGCCGATGGGGATGGACGCCTTCAAGACGAACCGGTCATACAACCCGTCGTAGTTGGACCCTTCACCCATTGCGAAGGAGCGGGTCGTGAAATCGTATCCATGCCAGACCACGACCACAGCAAGCGGTAGCAGAAAAACGATGTGGCCTGCTAAGTCGACGATCCGCTTGAGGCGATCGCTCATGTGTTGGCGAATGAAATCAACCCGCACATGGTTGTTTGTGACCAGAGCGCCGGCCATCGTCAGCATCAGCATGATCCCGAACAAATGCCATTGTAGATCACCGAGACTTGCGAGCGTTAGTTTCGAACCAAAAAGAAAAACGTCGCGTTCCCATTCAAGAATCGTGCCGACTTTCATAGCGGACAGCGTGACGCCGACTAAGACAAGGGCGAGGATCGGGACGATCAACCAGGCGGCGGCCCGGCCGATCCAGGCGATGCCGCGGAGCATCGCCTGAACTGGACCGGTCCCAAGCTCTGGCTCTCTAGCTTGGGTATCCATTGTCTAACTCCGATCCTTTATTCGACCGGCAGGCTCTGGAGCGATGTCCAACGCCCAGATGAAGCGACAAACGCTTTCATCGAGTTATAGGCTTCGCCGTACAGTGCGTCTTCTGCGGCAATCTCACCCAGAACACGATCGGTGGCCTCACGCAGCGCGACGAGCACTTCGTCTGGGAACCGCTTTACCACCGTACCGCCGGCTTCGAACTCTTCAATCTGAGGAGTTTGTGCCGACGGGGCGTAGGCGAGCGTCCATGCCATGCTGACCTGGCAGGCCGCCTCGTACATGGCTTGTTCTTCGGCTGGCATGCCGTTCCAAACATCCATGTTGATCATGAGCACGTCCACACTACCCGGCTGATGCCATCCCGGATAGTAATAGAAGCTCGCGATCTGGTTGAAGCCAAGGTCTTTATCGATGATCGGCAGGGAGAACTCACTTGCATCGATCCGTCCGCGCTCCAGTGCCAGATAGATCTCGCTTGCGGGTAGGAACTGGGCCGAGGCGCCGAACTCGTTCAGAATGCGCGCACCAACGCCACCCATCCGCATCTTGAGACCTTCGAAGTCTTCGATCGAGTTGATTTCCTTGTTGAACCAGCCACCAGGTTCTGGGTTCGTGATATGGCAGGCCAGCACCTTGATGTTTTGTTCGTCAAAGCCGCGTTGGATGATTTCGAGACCACCCCCGACATGGAGCCACGCGGCAAGGGCTTCAGGGCCAGCGCCAAAGGGCGTTGCACCAATCTGCGCGACAGGAATTTGCCCGCCCCATTGACCAAGGAAGCTCCAACCCGCTGGGATTGCTCCTGTGCTCACGCTTTCGAGGATTTCACCAGCCGGCACCAGTTCGCCAGAACCAAACAGGTTCATCCCGACATCCCCGCCTGTCATGGAGCGCAGTGTTTCATCCATGATCTTGGCGCTATCAGCCAAGAACGTCAGGTCTTTCGGAATCGACATGTGGACATCCAGCATGTCCGCCTGAGCCGCCGAGGCCCCGAAGCTTACGGATGCCGCCGTCGCGCATGCAGCGAGATACGATTTATTCATTCAGTTTTCCTCCCAAGAAGTGACGAAGGCTCTCAACCAAGGAGAAGAGCCAAGTTGCAGGTTAACGATCTTTGATTTTTGATCAATAATCAATAACTTTCTCAAAGTGGCTGATTTCTCCCGCGCGAGAGCGGGTCAAATTACCCATCAAGTAATTGTTTTTCTTAGGCAGATGTTGCTGAAAAGAGTGCCAGCACAAGGTCGTCGTAAGACCCTGTCACATCAGCGATCAAAGCCTTTTGCGCGGTCTCTACGTCACGACCACGGACGGCGTCGATGATGAGTTTATGGTTGTCGTTGGAAATCCGATGCCGAGACCGTTGGTCCGCATGATATAAATGCGGGCTTACGCGCAACCAAAGGGTATTAATGATATCCATCAGAACCGGCGAGTTCGCTTGCTGATAAAGTCGGAAATGGAACGCGTAGTTGTTCTTGATGAAACCTCTGACATCACGGACTTTCTCTGCCTGGAGCAAGTCCGCCAACATAACCTCGAGTTCATTGACAAACTCTGGTGTCTGATTTTTCACAGCCCACTCAACGGCTTTGGTTTCAATCTCAAGTCGTACGTCGCGAAGATCGGATAGCTCTTCTCGAGTCATCATTGGAACACCAACAGACCGACCTGACACGTTTGCCATCACCCCTACAGCTGCAAGCCGGGTTAGGGCTTCGCGTACCGGCATGGCGCTCACACCAAAGGCTTCAGCGATCCGAGAGACTCGGACGGGTTCTCCCGGCGTGAACTCGCCTTCTCGCAGAAGTGTACAAAGACGATCATAAACCTGATTGTTCAGCTTGTCTTTTTGGATCGGTTTTTCGTTTTCAAACACTTCAAGCCTACTATTCCTTGAGTCTTCGTCCCTAAATGCCTGATCGCAGCAGGTCCGGTCAAACATCCGTCGTGTATTCAAGCTTTCCTTGCAAGCGTGCAGCAAGAAGCTGCATGAGCGCGACGTCTCTGGCGCGTTGCGCATTGCCTATTTCGGCGAGAGGCTGCTGCTCGATCAGCTCCGCCTCAAGGCCCGCACTCACGACCGCGTGCCAATCAGCCGGCTCGTTCGTGTGCTCGAACATCTCCGAATACATCTTGCCAAACCGGTGAACATAATCGGCGACGCCGCCCGGCGCATTCAAATGGATGGTCTCGAAAGGACCCAACAGTGACCACCGAATCCCCAGCCCATCGCATATCGCTTTGTCTATGGCTTCTCGGGACGCGACGCCCTGATCCAGAAGTTGAAAGGCCTCGCGAAGCAAGGCGCCCTGAAGGCGGTTCACGACAAAGCCGTCTATCTCTTTTTTCAGAATGATGGGGACCTGCCCGACACTGTCCAGAAGACCTTTGACTTCGTCCACAACGCTCCGTGAGGTCCAAGGTGCCGGCACGATTTCCACCACCGGGATGAGATGCGGTGGATTGATCGGGTGCACAACAAGGCATCGGCTCCGCCCATCGATCTGTTCCGCGTAAACAGAAGCTGGAATGCCCGAAGTCGAACTTCCGAT
>CAKZYL010000104.1 GCA_937884705.1 uncultured Roseovarius sp.
GCCGAATTTGCCAACATTGATGGCGCAAGCGTCGAAAATGCGCTGTCCGGTCAGTCAACGGGCGAAACCCCTCTTTCAGAGCGATTGGCGATCCTGTCTGACGAAAACTCGGCCCTCATGCAAGCCCTGGGGCTATCGCTTGGCCATGTTAAAGCGGCCGAAGCCAAGGCCAGGGCCATCCTGTCACAGCTCGGCAATATCGAAACTGAGGGCAGTCTGGACACCTTGTTTGCAGCCGAAACCGCATTGGCCGACGGGCGCTTCTACGTAGCACTAACGGGCTTTGCCGAAGCAGAGGAACAATTCCGCGACATCCTTGAGCGACGCAAAGCACCGCGTGACATCACAGTTGGGTTCTCGCCTTTTGCGATGTCCCAACTGAAAGGCGCCGCCACGGGATGCGTGAACTGCGACGCATTCCTCGTGGGCGCAGAGGCGCGAAATGCGACGGTGAAACCCTTCAAATTGGATGTGCAGGAAGCCACCTATGGCGATGTTCTAGAGGCTTATGCTAGCCTGTCGCGCACGCCAGACGGCGCAAGCGGAATGCATGTCGGGATCAAAGAGGGCGACCAGATGACATGGTCGCGCATCGGCACACGGTCTTTGACCGAGAACGCGGATCGCTTTGGCGAACGAACCTCGGCCGCTGGTCTCAGTGCGCGTGACGCCGAAGCCTTCTGTAAGGCTCAGGGCAAACGCTTGCCAACCGAGGCAGAGTGGGAATACGCCGCTGCTGGGTCGGGTCAGCGTTTCTTCCCGGTCCCCGAGGATGAAACGCCCAAAAACCCGTGGGACGATGAAAACTGGCGCGACATCGCTTTGTCCATCGGCCAACGTGCCTCACCAGAGGGGTATGTGGGCCTGTCAGGTGGGGTGCGCGAATGGGTCACGGCGGGTGATGGGTACGCGTTGAAAGGCGGCTCATTCAGATCCGTCGACGGCGCAGAGTTGAGCATCCCCGCGCGCCTTATGGCAGAGCCGGGCATTGTCGGGGATGATTTTGGTGTAAGATGCGCCGTAGATTTGGAGCAATGGCCATGACACTTCATCGAATTTTGCCTTGTGTCACGTCCGCCGCATTTGGGCTTTGCGCAAGCCTTGCAGCCCAGGCTGATCATGCTCTTGTGATTGGTGGGCACGGCGGTGAGGGCGACGCAGATCGTTTTGTGAACGCACTGGTCACGAGCGGCGAGTTTGATCGTGGCGACATAACCGTTCTCACTGGCCCAGACCTGTCACGCGACACGGTGATCCATGCCCTGATGACAGACCTGCCGCGCCAAACAGATGCGGGCGACAAGGTGCTGATCTACTATTCCGGTCTGGGCGGCCAGCGCGCTGGCGCGGGTGCTGCAGATGAACCAGATGGGCTAGATGAGGTCTTTATCCTTGATCCTGTGTCCGGTGCGTCCCTGATGGACAACGAAATCGAAACCGCGATTGATCAGCTCGAGGGGCGATACGTCAGCGTGTTTCTCGACACGGCTTTTGCATCCGCAGCCGACGTTCCTACCGTCGTGGGCTATCGTGGCTCTGGTCAGATCAACGGTGCTGTCGAAGGCTTGCTGGGAGCGGCTCTGGGCGTAGACCTTCCCAAAATACCGGATGTTCCTGAGGATGGGGCGGATGTGGTCGATGCCGCCCTGCCCCTCGCCCAAGACCTCGCCGAAGAAAATGGACCGCTCAAGACACAAAACCCCAAAGCTCAGATTTTCAGCGCGTCGACACCTCAAACCGGCGCGTGGGAGGATGAAACTGGCGGGGCCTTCACGACCACGCTGATTGACTCGATTGAAAACAAAGCCGCCGACCAAAACAGCAACGGAGATCTCAGCAGCGCTGAGTTCATCACCTATGCGCGCGAGTCTCTCGCTGATCTATGCAAAAGCATCGTCCACTGCGAGGCCACGAATATGGCGTTTTCCCCCTCTGTCGTGGTCGCCAATGATCGTCTGGCCAGTCTCGGAGGGGGCATCAGCGCCGACGGCCAGATCGTGTCCGATGGACTGATCGCAGATGGTGAGCCGTTTGCAGCAACGATCCCAAACATGTCCCATGACCAACGTCTCGGATTTGTGTCGGACCGCTTCGGCAGCATAAACCGCGCGGATCTCAAACTCAGCGTCGCGCCGAGCAACACCATGCGCGTGGGCGACGTCGTGGAATTTGAACTCTCCGCTGCGGCCAACGGCAACTTTGTCCTCATAGACGTAGATCCTTTGGGCCGCGTTGTTCAGGTCTACCCGTCATCGCTGAGCCCACGGACGGCCTCGGTTGTGAGTGCCGGCGCTCCGGTGCGCATACCATCTGTGCTGAGCACGAATGGGATGCCCCTGCGCATTCGGGTGACACCGCCGGTTGGGCAAGGCCTGCTGATGGCCATTTTCGTGGAGGGCGATTTTGCCGAGCTAGAAACAGTGCTGCCAGAGGATTTGGCGGGTCAGCCTGTCGATGACGGCTTTGCATTTCTGTATGATCTCGCGGATTCGCTCATGGGACTGTACGCCAGCGTAGGGCCCGCGCGCCGTATCTGGTCGACGCAGTACTTAGAGTATGAAATTGTGAACTAGGCGATCTTGAAAGGATACTGTTGTGTTGAAAAAGACAAATACACTGACCTTCCGGATGGCTGTGGGCATGGCTTTTGCGACGGGAGTTGCAACGGCGGCCACAGCGGAATGTGCGGCCTATGGTGCATTTACAAAGGCGGTGCAGGACAACGATTTTACAGCTGCGGAAATCCTTTTTGAAACAGTGGAACTTGATCCCAACTGCAGCGACGATCTGCGGTCATGGGGGGCATCCTATCTTGCCCGCGAAACTTTTATCTCGGCTGTAAGGGACACCGAGGATCCAGCACAATCCGAAAAGCTCCTGAGCAAAGCCCTGGGCTACGAAGAACACTGGCGCACATATTCTGAACTCGGACGTCTGGCAGGAGATCGCGAGGATTTCGCCGAAGCGGCGATGCTCTATCAAAAGGCGATAAACAGGCTCGCCGAAGGCCCAAAAGAGCACAAAGCCACCGATGCCGAAATTGAAGAGGTCTATCAACTGGCCACTGCGTCTGTCAGCCTCGCGGGAGAAGTTGTCGAGCTTCCAAAGATGAGAAGCGGGGCGCCTGGCGGTATTTTTGCGGGCACCATTCGTGGCTTTGTCGTAGAAGAAGTGTCATTGCCGATCACCTATCAGTTTAACAAAACCGAGTTCGACGACCAGGGAGAGGCCTTCGCTGGGGTCTTGGCCGATCACCTGCAAGAGGTCGGGGCCACCAGGGTTGTCCTGAGCGGCCACACCGATCCCAAGGGGGACGAAGACTACAATTTGCGCCTCTCCGTCGATCGCGCCGAAGCGCTAGGAAAGTATCTCGAGGAGGCCGGTTTTGACGGCACCATAGAGGTCTTGGGTTTTGGGGAGACACAACCGCCGGGCAACGTTCTGAACCTTGATCCCGACAGCGATGAGTATCACCGGCTGTCACGCCGCGTTGTGTTCACACTCGGCTAAACGGAGGGGTTGGTGTTGCGTTGGTTCATAGGCACGGTGTTCGCGTGTGGTTTTCTGTCATCTGCTGCGCCTGTCAGCGCAGAGGCAAGCAAAACAGTCGCCCTGGTCATCGGTATCGACGAATATGAGCATATCAGCGATCTCTCTGGCGCTGTAAATGATGCGGTCGACATTGCGGAAGCTGTCAAAGCCTTGCCCAATTCAGAAGTGACGATGTTGCTCAATGAAGACGCCACGCGTGAGGCCATCTTGAGCACTTGGCGCAAAAAGGCCACCACTCTCAATCCGGGCGATACGTTCATCATCACCTATGCCGGACATGGCGGACATGAACCGGAGGCCTATCAGGGCAATGAGGCCGACGGACGAGATGAAACGCTGCTGTTGGGTGGCTTCCTGAATGCCGGAGAGGCCGCCCAGCACAGGATCCGCGACGATGAAATTGCGGATCTGATCGCGTTGGTCCCTCCGAGCGTTTCCCTTATCTTTCTCGCCGATAGCTGTCATTCCGGGACAGTCGTCAGAAGCACGCGCCCCATTCACGGCTACCGCTATTTCGCAGGCGGACAAATTGTGGATGACCCTTTGCCACCCCCTCCGCCAAATACCCGACCCGACGAAGATGTTTCGCCAAACACCGTTTTTCTCTCGGCTGTTGCAGATAACGAGATGACCCCAGAGTTTCTTGTGGATGGTGAAATTCGCGGGGCGCTGTCGTTGTCCTTTGCAGATGCACTGCGCGGGAATGCGGATCGCAATCAAGACGGCGTTCTGACAAAGGGCGAGTTGGAAACCCATGTCCGACAAACGATAAAGTCGATCTCACAGGGTATTCAAAACCCCAAGATAGAACCCGTGGGCCGACAGGCGACGTCTCTTGTCTCATTGAAAATCACGCCCGTTCAGACGCCCGAGCCAATCTCGGAAAAGAACCCGTTTGCTCGCGCTTTTGACGATCTGGACGTGCCATCAATCTGGTCTGAATCTGAGATGTT
>CAKZYL010000105.1 GCA_937884705.1 uncultured Roseovarius sp.
ACCGGACCGCTTTAACTCATTGATGGTTGTCTCTGCGGCAGTGAACCGCACAGAGCAGTCGTTCGGTTGCAAAACTTAATGACAGGTTTGTCCCACAACTCAGTCATCCAAGCTTTCCGCGAGTGTCTGCTTTGGCTCAAGGCTGCCCGTGAGACAGCACCAACGTTGAAAGGTCCAGAGCCTAATCACTTGCTCCGCAATCATCGCATCTAAAGTTCCAAACACTATCGCGGGCCAAAAAAATTTGAACCTTTTCGGGCCGCCACGCGACTTAGCAATATGACACATGACACCGCATATCGCCCCGCCAAGCCCCGCATCCGCATGCTGAACGCCGAAGAGCGCCGTTTGCGCGCAGCCCTGAAACCCCGAGCCATCATACCCGGTCAGGTGTTCACTGACTGGGCCGCAATATGAGTTTCCTGCCAAAGGCAACCGTGCCTCAGGCTTACCTTTGTCGCTGCCCCTGTAATCCCCACTTTATCCGGCCATGCACCCGACTTTTCCGTGCAATCTTTCCAAAGCAGATAGCGCTGGTCCTGGCTGATAACGCGCCTTTCGCCTGCCCGCTGATGTATGATCCTCAATCGACCCTATTGGCGACCAGTGCAGAGAATGCACTGGAGTTATGCAAAGCGACAAGCGAGCTACCTTTCAATTTCGTCCATGAAAAGCATCCAGCGATAGTCTGGCTGGGCGCACCGGGAGAGCGCGTGTGCTTGTAGAAAACAATTCCATTCTCTTTGTCTGCGCCAAACCATGTTACTTGCAAGTTTGGAGACACTGGCGATGGTGGTCACGCGGCAGAGATGATGGTTCGCGTGCAAACGGTCGAGATGCGGAATTGGATCTCACGGCTAACTACTTCACTTCAATTGCCACTGCTTCGGTCGAGCCGGAAACCGGTTTTGGAAGAGTGAGCTCCAAAATCCCGTCTTCGTACTTTGCTTCGATTCTGTTCGCGTCGACGCTTTGGGACAAGTTAATCGCGCGAACGTAACGGCCAACACGCCTTTCATGACTGATCCACCGTGCATCAGGCGGGTCGAATGCCATTGCCTCGGCTGACACGGTGACAACACCGTTCACCAAGTCCACGCTCAGGTCTTCGCGACGCACGCCGGGTAAGTCCATCACAACGATGAAGCTTTCCGCCGTTTCGACCACATCCACCGGCGGGACACGCGCATTGTGATATTGCGGTGTGGCCCCACCTCCGAACATGCGATCGATGATGTTTGCATCATGCTCACCAGGGGTGACCATAACGGTCCCAAAGGGCGATGAAATACGCTCTGACATGTGAAACCTCCTATTCTGCTGGTGTTTCTTTGCGCGTGTCTGACACAGGGATCTTGACGGTCGTCTGTTCCAGATCAAGCGATGGATAGTCTTCGCGGAGCCACTTCATCAGGGACATGACCATCATTATGAGCACGACCATCAACGGGATCGCCACGACCACTGACGCCGCCTGAAGCGCGGAGAGTGAATCCTTGCCCCCTGCATACATTAATGCGAGCGCGACAGCCGCCAGCGCGAAGGCCCAGAAGAAGCGATGCCAGCGGCCAGGTTCAACCGGCTCGCCGCTGTCTTCGGTTGCCACGGTGGAGAGCGTGTAGGCCGAGCTGTCCATTGTGGTGGCGCCAAAGATGAAGGCCAGGATCACGAAGACGATAAGGAGCGGCAATCCAAATGGGATGACCCGATCACCCACCAGAACGATCGTTTGCACGATGGCTTCAGGTGCCATGCCGTCCGCCACAAGCGCGCTCATGTCGAGTGTGCCATCCAGTTGGAAGAACATCGACGTGTTGCCAAGCGTTGCAAAGAACACCCAGCATCCGATGGAGCCGCCGATGATCTCAACTGCGATCAACTCACGAATGGTGCGGCCTTTAGAGATGCGCGCCACGAAGAGGCCCATGAAGGGCGCGTAGGCAATCCACCACGCCCAGTAGAAGATTGTCCACCATTCAGGGAACGTACCCGATGCCGAAACATAGGAATTGCCTTCCGCAACCGCCGCGATGATGTTTTCGCCCTTCGCAACAGGATCGACGTAAAAGCTCATTTGCACGAAGTTCTGAATGAGAAGGCCGATAGAGTTGGTGAACGCATCCAGTTGAAAAATCGTAGGTCCAAACACGAAGGTGAAGCCGAGCACGAACAGGATAAGCCAGAGGTTGATGTCAGACAGAACCTTAATGCCCTTTTCCAACCCGGAATAAACCGAGAAGCCAAAGATCAGGCCCCAGATAGAGATCACGATCACATCCAGTGTGAAGTTACGCTCCACCCCGAAGAGTTCTGACAGACCCGCTGACAACATGGGCGTTCCCAAGCCGATGGACGTACCAACCCCACCGATCAAGCCGAACATGAAAAGCACGTCGATGATCTTGCCGGTGAACCCTTTGGCGCGGGCCTCCCCGATCACACCTTCACAGGCGCTTGACAGGCGAAGCACAGGTTTCTTGCGGTTCCAGTACATATAGGCCAGCGGCAGCGTGGGGATGCAGTAGACCGCCCAAGCCGTAAAGCCCCAATGGAATAGCCCGTACATAGAAGCCCATTCCACGGCTGTCTGCGATTTGGGTTCAATACCAAAGGGTGGGCCCGTGTAGTAGTAGGCCCATTCAATCGTGCCCCAATACATGACACTCGCGCCGATCCCGGCGCAGAAGAGCATCGCAATCCAGCTAGGCAACGAAAACTCGGGCCGCGCATCTGGTCCGCCAAAACGAACTTTGCCGTATTTGCCCATGGCGAAGTAGATCAGAATTGCGAACGCGCCGATTGTGAACCACAGGAACAACCATCCCAGTGTTTTGGTTGACCATGACAGCGCGGTGCCGAGCATGGCCTTGCCTTCTGCCGGCCAAACGACCAGCGGTACGGCAAATGCGACGATGACAACGAGTGCCATCCAAAAGATGGTCTTATCAATTTTTGGGCCGTCCATTGCGTCCCCTCCCTTAGCTGTCCCTAGAACCGAGAACCGCGCTCTTCGGCGGCTTCATTTTCTTCGATGAAGGCGTTGAATCGCGGCTGGATGGCGTTGATGTTTTCTGCCCACCACTGCGAGTTGATGCGCAGCGCGTTTTGCGTGTTGGCCTCTGACGTCGGCAGCAAGGGTGCGATGTTTTTGTCCACCTGAGCCGCAGCCGATGCGCGTGAAGGCCCGTATGGTATGAGCTTTGACCACTCGGTCATGCGCTCTTCGCTGGTGGCATACTTGATGAATTCAAGTGCCGCTTCCAGCCGACGAGACCCTTTGGGAATGCCGAAGAAGTCGATCTCCCAAAGCTGTCCATCCCACACGATCTCGATTGGCACGCCGTCCTGCATCGGCTGATAAAGCCGCCCGTTCCAGGCCGCACTCATAGCCACTTCGCCGCTTTCAAGAAGCGCTGCGGGTTGAGAGCCGTTGCTCCACCAAACGATCTGAGATTTGATCGTCTCGAGCTTGGCGAAGGCGCGATCTTGGCCTTCCGGGGTCGCTAGGACCGTGTAGATATCTTCTGCGGCAACGCCATCGGCCATTAGTGCCCATTCAAGCGCGACACGCGGCGTTTTCCATAGGCCGCGTTTGCCGGGAAAGGCATCGAGGTCGAAGAAATCGCCGATGGATGTTGGTGTCTTCTCATCGAACGTTTCCGCGTTGTAAGCGTATACCGTGGCCCATACGACATTGCCGATCCCGCATTCATGGATCGCGCCGGGAATAAAGTCTTCGACGTTCTCGATCAGGTTGGGATTGATCTTTTCCAACAGCCCTTCTTCGCACGCGCGGATGAGGTCGGGTGGATCAAAATCTATAACGTCCCATTTCACGTTGGCCGACATAACCTGGCGCCGGATTTCATCTATCCCGCCGCCGTATTCTTCCATTTCGACGGTTTTGCCGGTCTCTGCTTCCCAGGGCATAATGAGCGCCAACATCTGTGCGCGTGCCGCCGTGCCGCCGTGCCGCCGAAATTGGTCACGATCAGATCTGTGTGTGAAAGGGCAACTGGTGCTGTGCCAAGCCACAATGAGGTTGCGGCCGCGGCACATGCCGCGATCCTTTTGAATGTCATATCAATGTCCTCCCGTTCCATCGAGCCGATTACGCGCAGGTGCCTCCACACCAAAGAAAGCGCGCCAGCTTCTTTTTAAATATGATATATAATATATGTTGCATTTGAAGTACTGCTGAGTCAATGCTCAACAGATTTAAAGTTCGGGCAGGGGAAAATACCGTGAAAATTCAGGCAATTGGGTCCTTTCCTTTCGCTTATTCGCTTGGCGTTACACGCTTTCAAACCTTCGTCGTAACTTGTCGAAACGCGATCACTTCAAACTTTCGAACGTGGAAAAAGGGGGTGGCGAATGAAAACCGTTACGTGCGTTGAAGACTTCCGGCAGCTCTATCGGAAACGCGTTCCAAAGATGTTTTATGACTACACAGAGTCCGGCTCATACGAAGAGAAAACGTTTCGCGACAATACCGTGGCATTCGAAAATCTAAGGATCCATCAAAGGGTCGGCGTCGATGTTTCTGCGATTTCAACAGACACAGAGATAATGGGAAAGCCAGTGAGTTTGCCGACCGTCCTGGCGCCTGTTGGAATGCTAGGAATACAGTATCCGGGCGGCGAGATTGAAGCCGCTAGAGCCGCCAAAGCGTTTGGTGCACCGTTCGTACTCTCCACGATGTCGATCTGCTCAATTGAACAGGTCGCCGAAGCAACAAGAGCGCCATTTTGGTTCCAACTCTACGTCACGAAAGACAAGGCATTCCTTCGCGATTTGCTGCGGCGGGCGTCCGATGCAGGGTGTTCCACATTGGTTGTGACTATGGACTTGGCCATTCTCGCGCAACGGCACAAGGACATCAAAAACAACCTGTCCATCCGTCCCGATTTCAAAGGTCTTCTGAGCTATGCTGCGCACCCCAAATGGTGTCTCGCCATGGCTCGCACGCCATACAAGAGCTTTGGAAACGTGGTTGGACACGCCAAAGGCGTAGATGATCTCGCGAGCCTTCTGACTTGGGCAAAGGATGCCATGGACCCGTG
>CAKZYL010000106.1 GCA_937884705.1 uncultured Roseovarius sp.
CGTTGGTCGGATGCACCAGCAGCGCCTCTTTGTCGAGTTGCCAGGACACCAGTTTAAAATCCCGCACGGTCTGTCTCGGCAACCTGCAGTAAAACGCCGTCAGAGTGTCTTCGATCAGATCAATCGTGGGCCTTTCATCGCGCTCCGGCTCTTCGGGCGGTTCAATGGCCAAGCCGCGCGCGCGCAGGCCCGCGTTGCGGAACATCCGGTCGACGATCGCAGCAGAGAGGATTTGGGTGCTTTCTACCCGCTCTTCCTGCGCGACGAGGTCTGCGGTGATCTGGGGTAAAATCAACATCGGCTCGTCGTCGATGGCCATGTCCCGGCTCCAGGCTTCGAACCATTGCTCGCCCGCCTCAGAGGCAAACGGCCTTTGTTCGATGATCTTTCGGCGCACAACGCTGGTGCGCGGGGCAATGCGGCTCGATGACATGGCGACGCTGGGCATGTTGCCAGCGTAAACGCGCACTGTATCGGGCTCACCCGTGGGGCCGTCCACCACGCGGACATGACCGCCCACAAGCATCACTTCAGGATTGCTCGCAAACGTGTCCTGCGCCTTGCGTAGGAAGTGCGGATGCAGCTCATATCCCGAGGGAAGAAACGCAATCAGATCCGATTCCAGATGAGAGATCGTGAGACCAAACTCATACGCCTGGTCCCCATACCCAGCCATCAACTCCACAGACCACCCGAAGGATTCCAGATGCTCCACCAGATCTGTTTCCTGCGCAAACAAGGCTTTGGCTAGAAAAAACACGACCCCATAGCCCTCCGTCTGCACGTGCGACAGTTGCGCGGCATGGGCGAGAACCTGTTCCTTGGTCAGATAGCCGTAGCACACCAAAGACAGTGACGCCGTTCGACGATCAGGTTCTGGTCTGGCTTCGACATCAAAGTCAGGCTCTGCCCAATATGGGCAGCCCGCCCCGGCGTTGACAACGTGACTGGGTGTCCAGGACAGGGCCTTGCCCATCGTCTCGGCCAGATCAAAGGTGCTGCCATCAAACATCAGGCAGTTTTCATTTTCATCCCATCTTTCGGACGTGCTGAAGCCAATGCATTGTCTGTTCAGGATAACCTTGCAGCCCATCATGGCGGCCTCGAACGCAAAGAGGCAGAGGCTTTCATAGCTGGAGGGGACAACTACGATGGAAGAGCGGATGAACTCTTCGCGGATATCGGGCTCTGTATCCAATTGAAACAGGATGCGTTTCCGATAGACGGGCGGCACCAAGGACTGCAGCCACTCCATATAGTCGTCATCCCAGCCATAAGAGATCAGCCGGAAGGTCCCGGTGTAATCAGGACGGTTGTCGAGCAGCATGATCGCAGCTCGGATAAACAGCTCCGGTCGCTTAAATTGCTGAAAACGAGATGAAAACACGAAATCAGGATCGAGGTCATCGGCGCTCTTGAGACCAAACGCGGAAGCAAGACCGGCGCGAACCTCCTGCACAGTTTGCTGGGCCGCGGCACTTGCCACGCTGTCATCCAGCAGGATCGGGGGAAACTCCAGCCTTGTGCGATCCTGCCATGTCTCAGCCAGGCCATAATGGTCGGCATTGTAGTCAATGATACCCGGGACATGACCGACGATAACCTGCGCGTGGGAAAGAAAGTGACGCTCTGCATCGAGCTGCACACCATGCCAATGGTTGGGTCCATGGGTGAACCGCTCCACGCGGCGGATGACACCTTGTGTGGAGTGCAATCTGGCGATGATCGCGGTGTCCTGAAACGCGATCCCTGCGCGCTGCGCCTCAATCGTTGCAGTGCCCCAGCCACCGAAATCCGGGAATTCGATGTATGTCAGGCTGTTCCCAATGCTTTTTTCGGCCTCCAGCAGGCCCAGATAGTACCTAAAAGATTCAGCATATTGCGCCTCAAATGACCATGGGTTCAACAGTGCCCGGTGCATCAGTTTGTTGATCACCGTCTGAGACTGATTGAGATCCGGCGCGACATGAATTTGGGCGAGATCGGCATAGGCCTCTTCGGCCTTGCGCTGATTGTCATTTTTGCGCAGCAACTCTACCGGAACCAGAAAATGCAGATTGACGGGGCCGCCCGTGTCTCGGTTCTGAACCGCAAAATTGTACATCAGCCGACCGATGCCACCAGCGCTCAGCGGATAGAGCTCGTTGGTGACAAGGCACAAGGTCCTTTTCATGCTTGGGGCATCCGTCGAGGTCATGTCCATATCACGCGGGTACTACGTCGGTTCTGCATCGATGTCATAGCTGCAAAAAGTCTGCATAGCGCTCAAAGGCCAACTTATGGCGCTTGGCAAGGTGGGCGTCGATCATCTGCGAGATCTCAGCGTCATCGCTGTCTATCACGTCAAGAAGACGATCGAGCGATGCGGTAATCTCTGCGGGGTTGTCCAGAATGGTCATCTGCGTGAGATCACAAAGCGGATCTCCGGCGAAATCATCAAGGCCCAGAGGACCGGTCAGAACAGGTGTCCCTACCGCCAGCGCTTCCAACTGAGTTGTGGGCTGACACTCTGCAAAGGTGCCAAGAACAACCACGTCGCTCGTTGCCATCTTGGACAAAAGCGCATCACCGCGCAGGAAGCCAACCAGTCTCAGCTTGCTCACATCGGCGAGGGCTTCCAGGCCCGTCGGAAAATTCGTCACTGAGACCCGAGCGATTTTTTCTGAGAGCGCACATCCCAGCGCATTGGTGTAGAGGTTCTTCCGCCAGCCCACATCGAGAGGCACATAGGCTTCGCGAAGGCCACCGGGTGATTTCATAAAGACAGATCTGTCAACGCTGGGCGCAAAGTTGAGCAGTGTCTGGGGCCAGTACTCCGGGAACGCCTTGTGAAACCCCGGCTTCAACGAGCCCAGGCCCGAGAGCGTGTTGTAGCGTCTGCGGGTGAAGAGCAGCGACTGCATTTCCATCTCAAAGACATGATCGAACTGCGCTGTCGTTACATGCGTAACAGCATAGAGCTGAACAGATGGATCAAAGACCGCGCGCAGATGCAGCGCGAGCCGGTCGGCATTCTTCGAATAGCCCTGAAACACGATCCGCGTGATGCCGAGCTCGGACAGCCTTTCGGCGATGCTCTCAATCTCGGCGTCTTCCAGATCTTCTTCGCCGGGGATCAGAAGCTTCTGCCCTGGGCAATACGCCGTGGCTTTGCGGATCCCATGCCATTCTGCATGGACGACGTGTACAACCTTGTCGAAAGCTGGATGAGCATTTTCCCGAGACCTCATGCGAATGTCATCGAAAACCGCGTTGATTAGCATTTGTCCTACTGAAGCCTCCAGTAAAAGCTGAGGTCAGGGGGAAGATCACCAGCCCAAGTACGCCGCGATCGGTAAACTCGACGGGCTGTAAGTTCAAGATGGTAAGCTCAGTTCAATTTGCGCGTGTGGCTGCATTTCCAATCAAGATGTATTGAACACGATGCATACCGCGGGCTCGGGGATTTCTTTGATCACGGGTGCGTGGCTTGGTTGCGATGGTGCCGGTAAAAACTATCTGGGCGGAATGACTAAAAGCCCTGCCATCCCAAAGCACCGCCAAGCGATGCTGATCGCCGCGCAATTTGGACCACAGACCGCAGCGTCTGCCCCGCAATCCTTTTCGATGATGCTCCCTACGACGACACGTGTCATAGGGCCGCTCTGACCATGTTTGTCCTCTCGCCCGATACAGTGTGGAACCCGAGCATCCTCGATTTTCCGACGGCGCCGCGCAAAATCCTTGAGCGTGGTCTGATCCTGCCTCGGCGCGATGTGAGCTGGGGTTTCATTTTTCGGATGATCTTTGAAAGTCAGGTGCTGCGCTGCGTGGTCACGCTTCTTCCCTTTGTAATAGCAGCGATCCTGTGGCCCGATGCAGCGCTGCCGATCAGCCAGGCCCCGCTTTTGATGCTGTTCCTGGTCGGGGTCGTCGAACTGCGCGTGCTGCGGGTCCCCCGCGACAAACGTAAAGACATGGCCACCGAGGCCGAGGCGGCCCGCGCGCTGGACAGTTTGAATTTCAGAGGGCGCCGCATTCTGGCGCAGCTGGCCGCGGGTCGCGGGATCGAGACCGGAACGATTTACCTCGTGGTGGAACAATCCGACATGGTGCGCGTGCCGCCGATGACCATCGCGAGCTTGCAACTGGACGAGGGCAAATCGCGCCTCGCGCCGCTGACGGCTGAAGAACGAGCGGTGATCCG
>CAKZYL010000107.1 GCA_937884705.1 uncultured Roseovarius sp.
GTGCATGGTGGCTTCTCCAGTCCACCACGCTCATCCTCATCGTCAACACGACGTTGACAAGTCATTGTATCTCAAAATGCTGCGTCGCATCTGAGGTCGGCTCTGAGCCCAAACATGCACAATGCTGCTTACGCACGAAAGGCGGCGAGCCGGCAGAAAGCCGACGTTGTTCCAATAAACGAAACACTACCCAGCGTCGTGAGGCCATTGCGATGTTTCGGAAAGGGCTCAAAGTCCAAGCGACTTAGAGGGAAAATGACCGCTAGGGTTCAAGTTCTTCGATCAAGAAATCTAGAAAAGCGCGCACTTTCGGGACGACATACCGCCTAGATGGGTAGACGGCATAAAGAGGCGTTTCGTTCGCCGACCAATCGCTCAGAACAGTTACGAGACGGCCAGATGCCAGGTCGTCCGCCACGTACATCCGAGGAATGAGGCTTACTCCGAAGCCGGCACGCAAGGCATCGCGTACCGCAAGGCTGGACGTCACTTTGTAACGGCTATTGATGGGCACAGTCTCTGTCTGTTTGCCGTTGCGGAATGTCCACTTAGTCGCGTGCTCTGAAAGCGAGAACTGAATGCAGTTGTGGCCTGTTAGGTCCCTTGGCGCTTTTGGCGCCCCGTGACGTCCAAGATAATCTGGTGCCGCACAGAGTACGTGATCAAGCGTTGTAAGCTTTCGCGCGATCAAGCTAGAGTCCTCAAGATTATCGCTGCCGCGAAGGGCCATGTCGAAGCCTTCTTCGACCAGATTGACCCGGCGATCATCAAGACTGAGGTCCAGTGAAAGGTCTGGATGTTGTTCCAGAAATTTTGGAATGACCTCGGACAAGCCAACCAGCGTGACTGTCATAGGCGCGCTCACCCGCAGAACGCCGGTTGGCTGGCTTTGGGTGGCCTGGAGCGCGCCGTCTGCATCTTTGAGATCATCGAGAATGCGCACCACGCGCTCAAAGTACAAAGCCCCCGGTTCGGTCAGCGACATACGTCGCGTGGTGCGGGTGATCAGACGTGGCGAAAGATGCGCTTCCAGTTCGCTGATGTTCTTGCTGACGGCGGCGGGGGACAGGCCCAGCTGCCGTGACGCTGCGGCAAAGCTGCCAAGCTCCACCGCGGTCCTAAAAACAGTGAGGGCCGTCATGTGATCCATATTTATATACTGACAGTGAATAGTGATGTGATCAATTGGCGTATTCTGCACTTATGCAAACGCTTTTATCTACAGGCAAGCACAGCAGAAAAGGAAAACAGACATGCCGATCACACGACGCCCAGATCACCCCGTTGAGCCGCTTTTTCTATCGCGCTGGTCGCCACGCGCGTTTGACAGCTCGGACATCCCGGCGGCAGACCTTCTAACCATATTGGAGGCAGGCCGCTGGGCACCATCAGCCTTCAATGTGCAGCCTTGGCGGTTCCTGTATGCCCAGCAAGTTGATGCCCATTGGCCCGGTTTCGTGACGCTTCTTGATGCGTTCAATCAAACTTGGGCGCGGGATGCCTCGGTGCTCATTTTCCTGGCCTCAGACATGATTGTGCCCGGTGATGGGGCGCGACCCGACGCAAAATCCCACTACAACAGTTTTGATGCCGGTGCCGCTTGGATGCAGATCGCCCTTCAGGCGTCGGCGCTTGGCTATGCCGCCCATGCCATGGCCGGTTTGAATTTCGACACAGCGGCGCAGGTGTTGAATCTGCCGGAGCGTCTTAAGCTGGAGGTTGGGATCGCGATTGGGCGTCAGACCCGCGCCGACCAGCTTCCGGCCGATCTTCGCGAACGAGAAGTGCCAAGCAACCGGATGCCTCTGGACCAGATCGCCTTTGCTGGGCCTCACCCGGAAACGGCAACGCCTATCGCTGCGCAGTAGGAGGTGAACATGCAGAAGATCCAACCTCTCTTGCCTGCGACGAGCAACGCATCCTCAACTTTCGTCGTGCATGCGGTGATGCTGGGCGCGACAATTCTGGTGGCGACATCTTTTCCCGTTGTGTCCGCCATCACCGGCAGCTTGGAAAGCAGCGTTCTGACATTCGTCAGGTTAGCCATTGCCACACTCTTGTTCGCGCCGTTTGTGGGCTGGCGATACGGTTTGGGGCGTCCAAGCCTTCGTGATCTGGCACGCTACAGCATGCTGAGCTTGCTTCTGGTGACGTTTTTCTGGTGCATGTTCGCGGCGCTGAAGCTGACAAACCCGCTAAACACGGCCGCCATTTTTGCTCTGGGGCCAGCCATTACAGCGTTCGTCGCCGCAATCCTTTTGCGGGAGGCGTTGCCTGTCATGGCGAGGATTGCATTGCCTTTGGGTGCCGTCGGAGCGATTTTGGTGATTTTCCGTGGGGATCCCGAGTCGCTATTCGCGATGGAGCTGGGCGTGGGCGATCTGATCTTCCTACTGGGCACGCTTGCGCTATCAATCTACAGCACGCTGATCAAGCTGCTGCATCGTGGTGAGCCCATGGCGCAAATGACGTTTTGGACGTTGGCTACAGGGACTACCTGGTTGTTGCTATTGTCGCTGCCAAGTGTTGTTGAAACGGATTGGCAGACAGTACCTGCCGGCGTCTTTGCCGGTATCGCGTATCTTTCCGTGTTCACCACAATCCTTACGTTCTTTGCATTTCAATGGAGTACGACACAGATCGGGCCCACCCGGGTGGCTGCGTATACTTTGCTCAATCCTGCTTTAGTTTTAGTCCTCGGTTTGTCGTTCGGTGAAGAATGGCCGCCTTTGTCCACATGGCCCGGAGTAGCCCTCACATTCATTGCAACAATCTATCTGCAAAGGCCCAAGATGACCCGTGTTAAGACCGTCGCAGCTACGTGATATGTGGACGAATGACGGCATAATCCACTGGCGCTGTTCGCTGCCGACGCGCTACGCACAAAGCAGACCTGAAAACTCGGAAGCCAAAAGGCAGGTTTGTTCGCACAGCAGACGTATGGCACTAGTTAGATCGTACCGCACCGCCGCAAGTCCGCTTTGAGCCCAATTCACAGGTTTCTGCGCGCAGCAAGAATGAGGCTCTTGGATTTAGAAGTAAGCCGACCCGAATCTTGCGGATTTACAGCAATGCATCGCAACACCGCATGAATCGGGTCGCGCGAACGCCGTACCGTGCCTTAGTCGATCATCCTCCAATGATCGAAAGGTAAAGAAATGGAACTCAAAGACAAAACTGTCATTGTCACCGGGGCGAGTAGTGGTATTGGCAAGGCAACCGCACTCCTGTTGGCTGCAAAAGGGGCTAATGTTGTGCTCGGCGCTCGCAGGAAGGATGAGCTAGATCAGCTGGTTAAGAAGATCACGCAGAACAATGGCAACGCGGTGTGTCTTTCGGGGGATGTAAGCGATGAGACCTATGCCGAAGCTCTTGTGCATTCCGCTCAAGAGAATTTCGGCGGGCTTGATGGCGCGTTTAACAATGCGGGCACAACGGGCGTCATGGGTCCAATACCGGACATGCAATCCAGCAACTGGCATCAGGTTATGGCCGTAAACCTCCACAGCGGTTTCTATGCCGCGAAACATCAGATACCGGCGCTGCGCGAAAAAGGTGGCGGTTCCATGGTTTTCACGTCCTCATTTGTCGGACACACGATAGGGTTGCCGGGTATGGCAGCTTATGCAGCTTCAAAGGCAGGCCTGATCGGCATGACCCAGGTTCTTGCGGCGGAATATGGGTCGGAGAGGATCCGTGTGAATGCTCTCCTGCCGGGCGGCACCATGACGCCTATGGCGGGTGACGATGCGAGCGTGCACGATGTAGTGCGCGAGTTCCACGCGCTCAAGCGGATGGCAGAACCGTTAGAAATCGCCCATGCGGCACTATTTTTGCTTTCTGAGAATGCATCTTTCGTGACCGGCAGCTCAATGATCGTCGACGGCGGGAATTCTATCAACAAGGTCTAAGTCGGCGGAAAAGCGGACGTTGATAACACTGAGGTCAATGTCCGCCTCGTCCGCAAAGCGAACCTTAACGCAGGCTGGCTTGAATGGCCCCTTTCCTTGTTTGTTCGGCCAATCTGGATCTGAGAATTTAGGCGTTCTTTGCCCTTCAAACACTGTAGCGCTTGACGAAATCACCAACATGAAATAGCTGTCCCAACGCTGAGCGGGCGTTGTGTAGTGGTAAGACCTTAGCCTTCCAAGCTAATGACGCGGGTTCGATTCCCGCCGCCCGCTCCAG
>CAKZYL010000108.1 GCA_937884705.1 uncultured Roseovarius sp.
GGGGCTCCAGTTCAAGCTCGATCATGTCGCCGTGCATGTCGATGAAGCCCGGAAATACAGTGAATCCCGATGGCTGGCCTGCGCTTTCGGTGATCTCGGCAATCACGCCGTTTTCGATCCGCAGCGCGCCGTTCTCGATGATCCTGTCCGCCAGGATGAGTTTGACGTTAGAGAGCCACATCGTCCCGTTCCTCTTCTGGTGCCGCGTCCGGGGTCAGGTCGACCACGCGGTCAATCAGGTGCATAACATCGTCGGGATGGTGGAACACACCAATCATCGCTGTCCCTTGATCTTTAAGTTCCTGCAAGCGTGCCACCAATGCCCCGCGCGCATTCGCGTCAAGCGAGGCTGTCGGCTCGTCCAGCATCAACAGTTTCTGCGGCAGGATCAGCGCGCGGGCTAGATTGACCTTTTGCTGCTCGCCGCCAGAGAAGGTTGTCGGATAGGCCGCCCAAAGGTCTGGCTTTACACCAAAGGTTTCAAGCGCCTTGCGGGCGGCTTCTAAAGCTGCCTCCTGCTCCCATCCTGCGAGGCGCAAAGGTTCGGCCACGATGGCCTCTGCACTCACGCGCGGGCGGGCTGTCAGAAATTGCGTGACAAAGCCAATTTCCGTGCGCCGCAAGTGCGCAACGTCTACATCCGCCGCCCGAGCAAGGTCGATCAAACCGTGACTGGAATGGAACCGTATTTCACCGGAGAGCGGTAGGTAAGACCGGTAGAGCGTGCGCAGCAGCGTCGATTTACCAGCGCCGTTTGCCCCCTTGAGCAACACGAATTCGCCGGCGGCGACGCGAAAGGAAATATCCTCGAAGGCAGGGATATCCTTTTCAAGATGATGCAGTGAAAAACCCTTTGTGAGCCTGTCAATTTCCAGAACCTGTGTCATAGTTTCGCGTGCACCAGTTGTTGTGTGTAGGGGTGTTGCGGATCCTGAAAAATCTGATCTGCAAGCCCGGTTTCAACCACTTCGCCGCGCCGCATCACCATAACGCGGTCTGCCAGCGTACGGATGACACCAAGGTCGTGGCTTACGATGACCATGGTGATCTGTCGGTCCTGCTGAAGGCGTTTGAGCGTGTCGAGCACCAGGGCCTGCACGCTCACATCTAAGCCAGTCGTCGGCTCGTCCAACAGCAGGAGGGCCGGTTCAAGTGCAATCGCCTTGGCCAGCTGCACCCGCTGTTGCATCCCGCCCGACAGCTCAATCGGCGGCGCGTCGAGACGATCCAGTGGAAACTCAGAGGCGTCCAGCGCTTCGGTCGCGGCTGCCCGCAGGGTCGCAAAGCTGCGTTCCCCTGCAACGAGAAGACGCTCGGCGACATTGCCGGACGATGAGTGTTTCATCAAAAGGCCAAGATGGGGGTTCTGATACACGATCCCGATCTTGGTCGCGCAAAGCATCCGGCGGGCGAAACGGTCTAGCTCAAAGAGGTTGTCGGACACATCGGCCAAGTCGAGCGTGTAGCTGCCGGTCTCGGGGATCTCTTCAAGGTTCATCATCCGCAGCAGCGTCGATTTTCCCGATCCGCTTTCGCCGACAATACCAAGCACCTCTCCGGGATAGGCATGGGCCGAGACATCGCGCACGGCCTGCACGGGGCCATAGGATTTGGACACGCCGTGCACCTCTAGCAGCGGACGGGTTTCAACGATGCGTGGGGCATCAAGGGTCAGGGTCATTACGACATCTCCCCGTCTTTATACCAGGTCTCGCCGCGGCTTTCGCCGTCTCCATCCCGTGCGCGAATGGTCTTTACGCCCCATTCGCTGTCGGAAACCTCAAAACTGGACGTGCCGTCATCCTGCGGGATTTCGTTCATGAAAAAGCCTGTGGTGCCGGAGCGGGTACAGGTCAGAGCCCCGTGCTCTTCGACCTTGTAAGGCACATCCGAGAAGACCAAAGGCTCAACCCGCGTATAGGGCGGAACCGCGAAGATGCGCTTTTCCCGACCTGCCGACAGGATCGTCAGGTGCTTGGCCATATGCAGCTTCGGGACATCCCAACGGGGGATCGGCGACGGCGTCATGACATGACGACCATGCACGAGGCTTGGGTAGCTCGCGCCCTGCATGACCCGGCCTGAGCGCACGATTTGCTCGTAAAGCTGCAGCCACATCCGCCCGTAGTCTGCATCGGCGTGCATCTGGCGCGCGATCGACATGTTGGGCTGGACGGGGCGCAGCGGTTCCGGATTTGGAACCTGCAACACCAAAACCTGGTCTTCGCGCAGGATTTCCTCGGGGATGCGGTGACGCGATTGGATCAGGTCCGCTTCCAGCGTGTCCATCGTCGTGGGCGTGCCTGCAACTCGCGCGATAAACCGCCGGATCGAGGCCGCGTTGACACTGTCATCCGCGCCTTGATCAATGACCTTCACGCGGGTCCGCGGGTTCACCAGTGTCAGTGACACCTGCAGCCCGCCAGTACCCCAACCGCGCGCCATCGGCACTTCGCGGCTGGCATAGGGCATCTGGCACCCCGGTACGGCGACGGACTTCAAGATTTTGCGACGCAACTCGCGCTTGGCCGAGCCGTCAAGGAAGCCATAGCTCATCGCCTCCCAAGGTTTTGTGAGGGTCGACAGGCTCATTCCGCAGGCTCCGGTGCTTTGGCGGCCTTTTTGGCTTTCGCGTCGCGCATCGCATCCAGCGAAGACTGGAACGTCACATAATGCGGCAGCTTGAAATGGATGCAGAAGCCCGAGCTTTCGACGCCTTCTGTATGATAAAGGAAGAACTCCTCTTCGGTCGCTGACCCCTTCTCGGCACCCGGACTGTTGAGATCGAGCGTTGCCGCAGAGATGCATTTGACCTCGTTCCAGCCGAAGGTGGCCGCATAGCCGATCCCCAGCTTTTCGCCCTTTTTGTCGACGACTTCCGCCTGAGACACCTTGACCCGTCCGGCTGAGAATTGCCGCCCGTCAGGATGGCTCACAGCAATCTCGGCCTCAGCCAGGCGTAATTCGTTCACCGTTGGATGCGCCTGCCCGTAGCCGCGCATCGCAGCATAGCCGAGCGCCAGCACACCGCCAGTTTCAGCCCGTGCAAGGCTTTGCAACGTATGGGCGCGTTTGGACGGAAAGAGCAGCGGCTCACGCGTGAGGTCAGGAATGTCGTTTCCCTTGGTCGGATCCTCCGCTGGGGGATCAAGCAGATCGTTCTCGGCCTGCCATGCACTGACGCTGGGCTGATACGCTGGCGACGGGTTGGTCGCCGGCTCGACGGGCTCAGGCGCGTAAGACGCGCCTTGCAGCACATCGGTCGCCAGAATGCGGTGCGCATAGTCCAGGGTTGGCCCCAGAACCTGCCCGCCGGGAATGTCCTTGAACGCTGCAGAGATGCGACGATGGGTGAACAATGTCTCTTGCTCAACCGGTTCGGCCACCTGCAATCGCGGCTGCGTTGTCCGCCATGCGCGCAAGAGCAAAACTGCCTCATAAAGCTCTCCGCCGGTCTGGGCCAAAGCGAGCGCAGCAAGATCTTCGTCGTAAAGCGATGCCTCGCCCATGACGCGATCAATCAAATAGGGCAGGCTTTTCTTGACCTCTTTAACGCGGGCGCGGTCAACGCCCCCCATCTCTTCGCGAAAGAGACGTTCTGATTGCTCGATGGCCCGTTCGCCACCGCGGGTTGCGACATTGGCCAGTAGATTTCCTCAACTGTTGTGGATCGGGGCAAGCCGACGACGCGGGAACCATCGACAAAGAACAGATCGAACCCCATCGGGTATCTCAGGCGCGCGGCACGCGCTTTCCAAAAACCGTCGGGGAGGCCTTCAAGTTGCAGGGTTACAGATCCATTGACCCCTGGACCCGTAAGGCGCAGCGCTGGCCCCGACCCGACACCGGCCCGGATAATCACCGTGGCACCGTCGTCCGGGTAATAGTCGCTGCCGATGGCAATATCGGCGAGGGGGTCGGAAGTCGCCATCGCCCCCAGAAAGACGTGATCGGCCTTGTCGATGTCAGCCAGTTCGGCGCCCGTGCGCATAATCTCGGGCATGAGAAGCGGGTCTGCCGCGTAGACCAAACATTCCCTGTCCAAGAGAGCCGTGATGATCGAGCCCTCTCCCTGCTCTGGCAAGTCACGGGGCAATCCGGGACGGCTCAAAGTCCACAGCAATGTGTCAAAGGCTTTGTTGTCGCGTGTCTCGGCCGGGCTTGGCGCGGGTGTGGCAAGCATCAAAACGTCTCCATGTTCACGCGGGTGGCTTCAACGCGGCGCAACGCATCGGTGTCGGCCTGTTGCAATGCCTCGGCCTGTGCATCGCAAAACGCCTTGCAATCCGAGCTGCGCACATTTGTAGCCAGCGCTAGATCGATCAGCGCCATGGCCATCGACGCCTCAAGATCATGCCCACGCCGCATGCCGTAGCCTTGCACATCGCCCTTGCGAATATGTGCTTCGCTCATCAGGACTTCGCCTAGGTGGAAGGCGACACCTTTGGCAGTGTCGCGCATCGGTAGCATCACCAGACCGCTTTGCGATTGCAGAACCTCGATCTCGCCCAAATCTGGGATCAGGGTTTCCGCAAAGCCCTTGAGCTTTGATGCATCAGCGCGCGCCAGCACGCTCAGCGTGTCATCCATCCGAATGCTCCATTGTAAAATTCACTCGCGCAGCGGACCAGATGACCCGGCTGGTTGAAATCGGTGTCCCATCAAGCGTGGCGTCGATGGCCGTGACGACCAGCACGGGGACATCCGAGTGTTGTTTGAGGGTTTTCGCTTCATCAGGTTTTGCCGCGCGCGAATGTATCGACGTGTGCTGGCGGACATAGTCGTCGATCCCAAAGGACCGATAGGTTTCCGTCGTGGACCCAAGAACATCCCGACGCTCTGCAAAATCAGGGAAGCGTTCGGCGCAGTGATAGACGCATCCGAAAGCGACAGGCAGATCATTGGCCAAAGTAATCCTTTGGCTCTCGGTCACTCGGGCGGCAGAGTTCAACAGCAGAGCCTGTGATACGTGATCAGGCGCAGCAATGCGGTCCGCAGAGACAAGCCGACTGGTCACATCCACGCCCTGCGGGATAAGATTGCGCCGCAGCCTTGTGCGCTTGCCGATTTGATAGGTCAGCCGTGGCGCGTCCGCGACAAAGGTGCCGCGCCCTTGCTCAATGCTGATCTTTCCATCACGCGCCAGCGCTTCAAGCGCGCGCCGCACTGAATGACGGCCGATCTCAAATTGATCGGCCAGTTGCGTTTCTGTCGGCAACTGATCCCCCGCTGACAGCCGCCCCGAGCGAATATCATCTGAAAGGGAGTCCCGAATTATGGTCCAGTTTTCGCGCGTCATGTCCGATTCATCCGAATGAATT
>CAKZYL010000109.1 GCA_937884705.1 uncultured Roseovarius sp.
GGGAAGCGTTCGAAATAGCGGTCGATGAAGGCCTGCGCCTCGGACCGGGGAATGCGGAGGTTGCGCGCCAGACCGAAGCCCGAGATGCCGTAGATGACGCCGAAATTGATCGCCTTGGCACGGCGGCGGACCTCTGGGGTCATCTCGTCCATGGGCACGTCGAACATCTCTGAGGCGGTCATGGCGTGGATGTCCTGGCCTTCGCGGAAGGCGTCTTTGAGGGCGTCGATGTTCGCGATGTGGGCGAGGATGCGCAGCTCAATCTGGGAATAGTCGAGGGAGATCAGCGTGTTGCCCCTGTCGGCGACGAAGGCTTCGCGGATGCGGCGGCCTTCCTCAGTCCGGATGGGGATGTTTTGCAGGTTGGGATCGGTGGAGGCCAGCCGGCCGGTGGAGGCGCCTGTCTGGACGTAGGAGGTGTGGACGCGCCCCGTGTCGGGGTCGATATGATCCTGAAGCGCGTCGGTGTAGGTGGATTTGAGTTTGCTGAGCTGGCGCCAATCGAGGACGCGGGCGGGAAGCTCGTGCTCGGTGGCGAGGTCTTCGAGCACATCCGCACCTGTGGCATAGGCGCCGGTTTTGCCGCGCTTGCCGCCTTCGATGCCCATCTTGTCAAAGAGGATTTCGCCGAGCTGTTTGGGGGAGCCGACGTTGAAAGCCTCGCCGGCCAGCTCGTGTATCTCGGCCTCTAGCCCGGCCATTTTCTGGGCGAAGGCATTGGATTTTGTGCTGAGCGTGTCGCGATCAACGAGAATGCCGAAGCGTTCCATTTGGGCGAGGACTGGCACCAAGGGGCGCTCGAGCGTTTCGTAGACGGTGGTGACTTTCTCGGCGTGCAGGCGCTGTTTGAAAAGGTGCCAGAGGCGGAGCGTGATATCGGCGTCTTCGGCGGCGTATTTGACGGCCTCGTCGACGGGGACCTTGTCGAAGGTGATCATGGACTTGCCACTGCCCAAGAGAGATTTGATCGGGATCGGGGTGTGGGAAAGGTAGCGCTCGGCCAGCGTGTCCATGCCGTGATTGTGGTGGCCGGCGTTGAGCGCGTAGGACATGAGCATAGTGTCGTCGATGGGGCTTATGCTCAGCCCGTAATTGGCGAAGATCTTGGCGTCGTATTTCATATTCTGGCCGATCTTGAGGATAGCGGCGTCCTCGAGGACCGGCTTTAGCGCGTCTAGCACCTCCTGGCGGTCGAGCTGGCCATCGACGAGCTTTCCGGTGCTGAAGAGATCGTCTGAGCCTTCCGTATGGGCGACGGGAATGTAGCAGGCCTCACCCGGTTCGACGGCAAGGCAGATACCCACGAGATCGGCCTGCATTTCGTTGAGCGAGGTGGTTTCCGTGTCGATGGCCACGTATCCGCGATGTTTGATTTTGGCGATCCATGCGTTGAGGGCAGCCATGTCGGAGACGCGCATGTAGGCATCGGGGGTGATGTCGGGCCATTCCGGCGCCGCCTCTTCAGTCCCTTGCGGTCCTGCCTCGGCTATTTCGGGGGCCTCAACATCAAACATGTCCGCAATGCGTTTGGTCAGCGTGCGAAATTCCATCTCTGCCAGAAAGCCAAGCAAGATCTCGGGCTCGGCATCGCGAATTTCAAGGTCATCCAGTGTGAATTCCAGCGGCGTGTTGGTGTCGAGCAGGACGAGCTTTTTTGACAGTTCAATCTGCGCGCGATGGTCGATGAGGGTCTGGCGGCGTTTGGGCTGTTTGATCTCGTCGGCGCGGTCAAGGAGCGTCTCCAGATCGCCAAATTCGTTGATCAAAAGCGCAGCCGTCTTGACACCGATGCCGGGCGCGCCGGGGACGTTGTCGACGCTGTCGCCGGCGAGCGCCTGAACATCGACGACGCGTTCGGGCCTTACGCCGAATTTCTCTTCCACGCCGTCGACGTCGATCCGGCGGTTTTTCATCGCGTCGAGCATTTCCACACCGCCACCGACAAGCTGCATGAGGTCTTTGTCGGACGAGATGATCGTGACGCGGCCGCCGGCCTCGCGGGCCTGAACGGCGAGGGTGGCGATGATGTCATCGGCCTCATAGCCTTCCTTTTCCTTGCAGGCGATGTTGAAGGCCTCGGTCGCCTGGCGGGTGAGCGGGATCTGCGGGCGGAGGTCTTCGGGCATCGCCTCGCGGTTGGCTTTGTACTCGGAGTAGAGATCGTTTCGGAAGGTGTGGCTGCCCTTGTCAAAGATAACGGCCACGTGGGTGGGCGCATCGCTCCCATGATCGTCGGTCACGTAGCGGTGCAGCATGTTGCAAAAGCCCGAGACGGCCCCGATGGGCAGACCGTCGGACTTGCGGGTAAGCGGCGGCAGGGCATGGTAGGCGCGGAAGATAAAGGCCGAGCCGTCGATGAGGTGCAGGTGGCAGCCTTTGCCGAATGTCCCTGGTTCCGTGGTCATGAATTGTGCCTTTTGTCTTTTGGTCTTGGAGGAAGATATGGCACGGGTGCGCATCATCGGCCAGTGTGCAATCCTTTGCCACTGTCGGGATTTGGGTATTTGTGAAAAGAAAGAAGCCTTGAGCGCGATCGCTGCGTGTTTCTTTTCCAAATACCCAAAGTGCATCCGAAAAAGATGTGGACGACTTTCGAAAATCCCTATGCTGTCGCGGCCTGGACGATCGCGGCGATCCAGATCACGCCGGCCAGAAGGGCGGCGAGCAGAACGGCCAGAGACCCCAAGTCCTTGGCTTTGCGTGACAGCTCATGGCGTTCCGGACCGATGCGATCGACCACG
This sequence comes from uncultured Roseovarius sp., assembly GCA_937884705.1. Taxonomy (GTDB): domain Bacteria; phylum Pseudomonadota; class Alphaproteobacteria; order Rhodobacterales; family Rhodobacteraceae; genus Roseovarius. The sequence continues at coordinate 2,742 of CAKZYL010000109.1, forward strand.
TTTTCAATGGCGCTGTTCAACACCTCGACAATCACGATGAGCAGGACCGAAGCCATCAAGAGTGCGGCCTGAAAGAGGTTGGGCGCCAGCCAGAGCGCCGCCGGGATCGACACGAGAAAGACAATGATTTCAAGTCGAAAGGCTTCCTCACCCTGCCAGGCATCGAGAAATCCCGCGCGCGAGTTGTGATAAGCGGCCACGAGGCGCGCCCAGCCTTTGAGGGGTTGATTGGCCATGGCTATCTGCTTTTTAGTCTCTTGCCTTGCGGACACCCTACCCTGTTTTGCGCTGCAAAAGAATCCCGTAAATCTGGTGCGCTTTCGGGGTGGTTTCTGCGCCCCTGTTTGCCAAGTCGTTTCGACTTTGCCTTGAGACATCAACGAAAGTCTACACGCATGCTTCTCATGAATGTTGGACTGCGTTTCGAGAAAAGTTGTAATTCACGTTTTTCTCGAAACGCTTTAGATGTCAGCGGGTGCAAGAGACAGCGATTGATATCAAAGGTCTGACGAAGATCTATCGCGGGCGCGAGGGCGACAAACACGCGCTCAAGGGTCTGGATCTGGATATTCCGGCGGGCTGTGTCTTTGGCCTGCTCGGACCCAACGGCGCGGGCAAATCCACGTTGATCAACATTCTGGCGGGGCTTGTGCGCAAGACATCCGGGCAGGTCACGATCTGGGGGTTTGATCAGGATGTGAACCCACGCCAGAGCCGTGCGGCCATCGGCGTGATGCCCCAGGAGCTAAACCTTGATCCGTTCTTTAACCCGCGCGATGCGTTGGAGATGCAAGCGGGCCTTTACGGCGTGCCCAAGGCACAGCGGCGCAGTGATGAGATCCTGGAGCTTGTGGGGTTGCAGGACAAAGCCAAGGCTTATGCCCGCACGCTCTCGGGTGGCATGCGGCGGCGGCTGTTGCTGGCCAAGGCGCTGGTGCATCACCCGCATATTCTGGTGCTGGATGAGCCGACGGCGGGCGTGGATATCGAGCTGCGGCAGATGCTGTGGGAGAATGTGCGACGGCTCAATGAGCAGGGGATGACGATTGTTCTGACCACGCATTACCTCGAAGAAGCCGAGGAAATGTGCGACGAGATTGCGATCATCAATCACGGGCGTTTGGTGGTGCGAGACAAGACGCGTGCGCTTTTGGGTCAACTGGATACACGGCGCATTGTGATCCGGGCTGAGGGCCCGGCGGATGTGATGCCCGGCGGACAGGGCCTTCACGCCGTGCGTCGCGATGATGGGACACTGGAGCTTTCCTATCACGCGCGGGACATGACGGCGGATGCGGTGCTTGCTCGGGTGCGCGCGGCGGGGATTGTGATTTCGGATATGCGCACGGAACAGGCGGATCTGGAGGACGTGTTTTTGAAACTGACGCGGTCGCGATAGGCTTCAATGGGTGGGTCAGGACGCCCGGACCCGGACACAGACGGGTTTGCGCAATGCGTTTTGGTTCGGATCCGAAGACCGCGAGCATCACCTGCAGAAAACGCCACAGGAATCATGTATGGTCGGGTGGTTCAAGACTTGAGGTCCTTCATGCGTTTGCACCTTTTATGCTTCACGGCTTTCGTCATGCCTTCGGTTGCGATGTCTTCAACGGTGGAGGTTGCCGGCGAGCAATACACGCTAGAAGCGCCATCATGCACACTGGGGGAAGGCTACTACCTTATCGACACAAAAGGTGACGGCGTTTCGCTCAGCATTGTAACGGATAAGACATACACTGCTTTTGACTTTTTCTTCGTGTCAGGCGGCGAAGACTTGAGGGCAGGCGCCTCTGTGGAACCCATCGCGTTGCAGGATGGTGGGTTTACGTTTGCAGGCGAGGTTCCCGTTTCGAACGGAACGAGAGCTGAGATGCGCATCGCGCTGGATGCCTGTTCGTGATCGCACTTTCGCGTCAGCGGTTCTTGTCGAGATCGCCCAGCTTGGCTTCGATGTCTTTGAGGCGCGAGAGCACCTCGTCGCGGTAATCATCGGTGCGGGCGTTGTCTTCAACCGCATGCGCGTCCTGCATGGAGTTCACCACGAGGCCCACGACCAGGTTCACCACGGCGAAGGTGGTGACTAGGATGAAGGGCACGAAGAAGAGCCAGGCATAGGGGTACTCAACCATAACGGGGCGGACGATGCCCATGGACCAGCTTTCCAACGTCATGATCTGGAAGAGCGAATAGGCAGAGCGGCCGATGGTGCCGAACCATTCGTCAAAGCTGGCGCCGAAGAGTTTTGTGGCCATCACGGCGCCAATGTAAAAAATGAGGCCCATCAGCATAAAGACCGATGCCATGCCGGGCATCGCGTTCATCAGGCCTTCGACCACGCGGCGCAGAGAGGGCACGACAGAGACCACGCGCAGCAGTCGCAAAATCCGCAAGGCGCGCAGGACAGAAAGCCCCTGAGCATTGGGCACAAGCGACACCGCGACGATGGTGAAATCGAATATGTTCCAGCCAGAACGGAAGAAGCCCGCCCCGCGGGCGAAGAGCTTTAGGACGATCTCAACGATGAAGATGCTCAGGCAAATCTTATCGAGCAGGAGGATGAGCGGGCCCGCCGCGGCCATGGCTGATCTCGAGGTCTCCAGGCCAAGGATGCCCGCATTGAAGAGGATCACCCCGAGGATGAAATTTTGCACCAGGCGCCCATCCATGATTGCGCCGACGCGATCGCGCACAGTCATGGGAGAGGCAGGAGACGTGTTTTCCATGACGGTGCATATCGGGTCTTTTGCCGCAGCGCTCAAGGGGTATCATGCCGATCATGTGACCGATGGTGTTTTTCATGCCGATTGACCCCACCTGCCCGTCCCGGTTAGGTGCCCGCGTCACTGCATCAGAAAAGGCCGGTTATGCGCTCCTTCAAATCCCACTTCGAGTATCCGTTCCTGCGCAAATATCAGGACGGCGTGATGGCCTATCAGTACAAGGGCATCGAGTGCCTGCGCAGCCCGATAGACGCCGCCATTCAGGCCCGCGCAATCTGGGATCTGAAACCTGCGACAATCATTGAGATCGGCAGCCACCACGGAGCGAGCGCCATCTGGATGGCCGACACGGTGAACAACTATGGACGGCAGACGCCGATCTTTTCAATCGATGTGAAAAAGCCCCAGGTCACGGATCCGCGTGTGACCTACATCGAAGGCGATGTGATGGATCTGGGCGCATCCTTTGATGCGTTTGATATCTGGTCCGCGCCGCGCCCGTGGTTCGTGCTCGAGGACAGCGCGCACACCTATGAGTGCTGCATGGCAGCTTTGGAATTCCTCGGCAAACACATGCAAGGGGGAGAAATGCTCTGCATGGAAGATGGTGTGATGACGGAACTGGGTGTCGCTGACAATTACGGTGGCGGCCCCTCGAAGGCGATCGAGGATTACTATGCCGCCCATCCCGGCGTGTTTGAGGTCGATGAATATTACTGTGACATGTTCGGGCCCAATGCCACCTACGCACCGAACGGGTACATGAGAAAGACGTGATGCTCTATCGACCGGGGGACGATGTAGGGCCGCTGGACGACTGGCCCTTTGACAATCCGGAGAGTGACTATCGCATTCTTTCAGGCGACCCCCGCGCGTCTGGCCGGTTGGACGCAGGCGGGCCGGGTTATGTGACCCGAAGTGGCATTTGGCGATGCACGGTGGGCACGTTTGAGTGCACCGAGCAGGGCGATGAATTGATGACCCTGCTCCGCGGCAGATGCTGCATCACGGATCACGCAACGGGGGAGACAGTCAGCCTTGAGGCCGCAGATACCTATATGATCAGGGATGGGACGCGGGTGACGTGGGATATCCAAGAGGACGTCACGAAGGTGTTTTTTGCCCACAAAGCTGGCGGCTACTAACGCCCAATCTTCCTGTCGGCGATTGTCTGGCAAGAGACGACACCTATCAGCTGCGGCCACGACAATGAAAGCGTTGCGTGGCTACGCCTTTGGCCCCAACTGCTCCGCAACCAGCAGCCAACGGTCAGCTTTGCGGACCAAAACCGCGGTGCCACGTCCCGCGCCCGCAGCTTCACGTCCTGCAATTTCGCCAGTCCAATGAAACTCAAAACTGTAAGCTGCGGCGTCCGCCGTCGCTAAAAGCCAGTGAACGTTTTCGATCCGGTATTCTTCACCCTTTATCGTATTGAAGTTGTGTTGGTATGCGACCCTGATCGCCTCTTTGCCCGCGTGCAATGCGCCATTCGAAAAGATCACCACGGCCTCGTCATCAATCAGCGGTTCAACGGATGCCCAATCTTGGGTTCCGAGGGCCGTTTCGTACTCTTTCACGAAGTCTTTCGCGGGCATTGCGGCTTCCAATGCTGGGACGGCTGAGAGATTGAATTCATCAGCGAGCATCGCTGCAACTGAACGCTTTGACAACTGCCCGCGCGCATTCGTGGGAAAGCTCTGTTTGCCCTGAGCAGTTATCGGTCCGCAGTGCCGCGAATGTCTGCTCCGAAATCAAATCTTACCGACATTGAGACAGCGACAAACTGCCGGTTACGGCCGCGAACATCACGTTTGCAAGTTGATATGGCAGAGAAAGTTAACAAAGCGAAAGCTTGGCTCCCGCGTACGCCTGCCGTTTCATTTAAGGCCGCCGAGAACGCTGCTCTTGGAGTTTCTTCGTTCTTTCAAGACATTGGGTTTGCCTAAAAAGTGTTCAGTTTAGTTTACAGGTATGTATGTAATAAAAAATTTACATTTCTTAACGACGTTCTCCACAGGTTTGTACACAGTTTGTGGGGATAAAGTCCTTTCACAGACCAAAAGAGACCAGACCTTGCCA
>CAKZYL010000110.1 GCA_937884705.1 uncultured Roseovarius sp.
ATATGACCTTCGGAGCAGTCAGCCCAAACCGTTCGCGTGAAAAGATCCAACTCGGTGATCCGCCAGTCGCCCTTCGCCTCACCTACCCCACACTCAAACCGATCTCGCCAAAGCCGCACAGCATGCCCGGTTTCTCCATTCGGTCCATAGGGGAAAGACAGCACGGTGTCGGCAAGACCGTAGACTTGACGCACTTCATCCGGCGCGGTCCAACAGTCTTGGCCTGGTCGCAGCGTGCCGGATATCCCCAAAAGGGCGGCGACATCCTCGCCATCGTGGCAGACAAACCGCCAAGCCATGTTCGAGCCCCAACTGTAACCAGAGACGTAGATACGCGTCTCGTCCACCGGGTAACGCGCTTTCACGTCCTCGAGCACAGCACGGGCGAACCCCACATCTGGCGAGTCTTCGCGCCAGAAATCCCAGGTCCTGTTGTTGCCGTTGGGCGCCACCAAGAGCACACCACGCTTCTGCGTCGCGCTGACAATCCGGTCATGGCGGACGATCAGCGTCCCCTGCCGTTTCCAGCCGTGAAAATGCATGAGCACCGGAAGGGGAGATTGGCCATCCCAGCCCTCAGGCTCGGCAATGTGGTAGGACCTGTTGTCCACGAAACAGGGATCCTGCCCATGGCAGCGCTTTGATTGCTCCGACGCCGCAGACATAAGAGGCATCAGACATAAAATCAGGAAAATCCGAAACATTTTAGGCCTTCGACAAAGTGAGCTTTGCCGAAAATCTAATCAGGACCACCAACAAGTCACCTCACGACAGCGCGAGCCTTAATGGGGCAAACTTCTGCGTTGAAACGCCGCCACATCTTTGGCGGCAAGTCGGGTGAAGAACCCAAGTGCCTCATCCTCCGTTGCCCGCTCTACTGCGCCGTCCCGAACGTCGTCGATCGACCAGACCCAGCTTTGCGCGGGATCATCTTTCATGGCCCAGTCGGGGAAAAGCCGCGTCTTGATCGAGCGTTTCATGAGGGTTCTTGGATTTGCGTGCCGGTCATCCTGGCGGATACGGGTGTAGCAGGCCTCGACCTTCTTTTTGGGCCCTTCCAAAAGCTGAATGTAGATGTCGCCCCGCACGATCAGGGCACCGGTGATGCCGTCGCGCGTGTTGCAGCGTCGAGCGTCGAGCAGGATCCCGGCCAACATGGCGTTATCAAAGCCAAACGGCTGAGAGGCGTAGATCAATTGGTGAAGAGCCATTGGTCACGGTCCTTTACAGCATTAAGGGCGGGTCAAAACCCACGCCATTTGTTGCGTCCCGTGCTTCGTTGTCGCGCTTTGGCACAGTCTTGTCAATTAAAGGCAGGTCCGGCGCGAAATTGATGCAGCCTTTGCGATCCTTCGAATGCACAATCTAAGGGATTTTTCTCGGAACCCCTTGGAGCGACCTCGCAGGCTGCCTTTACCGCGACAAGCCACCGTGAAGCGTGGGAACGTCCAGCGCGGCAAAGCCATAGTGCTTCAACCACCGCAGATCACTTTCAAAGAACGCACGAAGATCCGGAATGCCGTATTTCAGCATCGCCAACCGGTCGATGCCGAGCCCGAAGGCAAAGCCCTGCCATTCATTCGGATCCACGCCCGCAGCTTCCAGCACTTTCGGATGCACCATGCCGGACCCGCCGGCCTCTAGCCAATCATCGCCTTCGCCCAGCTTCAGCGTGCCGCCTTCCCAAGAGCAGCGGAAATCAATCTCTGCCGATGGCTCCGTGAAGGGAAAATGCGATGCGCGGAAGCGAACCTCGATGTGATCAACCTCAAAAAACGCGGCGGCGAACTCTTCCAGGCACCATTTGAGGTTCGCCATGGAGATATCACGATCAATCGCCAAACCTTCGATTTGGTGGAACATGGGCGTGTGGGTCTGGTCATAGTCAGCCCGGTACACGCGGCCCGGCGCAATCACGCGAATGGGGGCGCCTTGGGCTTGCATGGATCGGATCTGTACTGGGCTCGTATGCGTGCGCAGCACATGAGGCGGGCGGTTATCACCCTCATCGCGATGGGTGTAAAAGGTATCCATTTCCGCCCGCGCAGGGTGATGGCTGGGGATGTTGAGCGCGTCGAAATTGTACCAATCGCTTTCGATCTGAGGGCCTTCGGCGACCGAAAACCCCATGTCCGCAAAGATCGCGCTCACTTCTTCGGTCACCTGCGAAATCGGGTGAATGGAGCCCTGACGTTGGGGCCGGGCTGGCAACGTGACGTCCAGCCATTCCGTCTTGAGCCGGGCATCGAGTGCGGCATCCGACAAAGCCGCCTTCTTAGCAGAAAGGGCTGCGTTGATCTCATCCTTGAGCGCGTTGAGCTTCGGCCCGGCGACCTGGCGCTCTTCAGGGGTCATCTTGCCCAACTCGCGCATTTGAAGGCTGATCTGACCCTTTTTTCCGACGGCTTGCACGCGCAAGTCTTCCAGCGCGGCCTCATCCTCGGCGCGCGCAATCAGGTCAATGTACTTATCGCGAAGATCGTCCATCTCAGACTTCCTTGATCACCTCCGCACGCGGTTAGCGTGCTGGCCGGAAACGTGCAAGCCCTTGACGGTCGTTGGCCGGGCCTCAGACCTTGCAATGGAAATCCCCACTATCCTTTCACGGAGATCTCGCCAGGAAAATTCAAACTTCCTTGGTCGTTGGCAGGTTGCCAACGTATCCTGCAGTAAACTCTGCATACCCGTTGGACGTGACCCTGTGATGCCCGACCATGCGCCCATGAAGCTCTGGCAGTTTGTGGAAGGGCACCTGGGGCAGAGAATGATGCTCTACATGATAGGGCATATTCCACGCCAAGAACCGAATGATCCGATTGGTGTAGGTCGTGCGGGTGTTTTCAAACATATTCGCAACGAAGGCGCAGCGCCCATGCTCTGCGAGCAGATAAAGCCTCAGGAACGGCTGACCCACGAAACAGGGCACCACCCAAACCCAAAAAAGCACCGGCGTGAAAATCAAACTGCTGAGGGCAAGCGCATAGACGACCAACATCCACCGGGCCTCAACCACCACACGGGCTTTTGCATGGCTCGGAATGTAGCGGCCCGGATCACGGCCAAGGGCATTTCCCAAGGTCTGTTGCGCCATGCCCCACCAATAGGGCAGCCCGCTGACAAACCGCAAATACTCTGCCCAGGTTTCCGGCTTTGCTCCAGCCTCCAGTTCCGGGTCTTTGCCGGGAATGTTGGTGTAGCGGTGATGCGCCAGATGGAAATAACGGAACCATGTGAATGGCAACAGGATCATGAGCCCGCAAAACCGGCCCACCCATTCATTCAACCAAAGCGTCCTGAACGGCGTTTTGTGCGTCGCTTCGTGCTCCAGAGTGAACAGAAAGCAGATCGTCACGCCTTGGGCGACCAAAGCCACCTGCCACAAAGGCAAACCGAGGGAGATCCACACGCCAAATCCACAGATCAACGCCAAATGACCCGCCAGATGCACCAGGCCCGGCGCATCTGCGGTTTCATTCAGAGCATCAAGCTCTTCTTTGGCGATCGTTGCTGCGAACTCTCTGTGATCCATGCCCACACGCTAGCCCAGCTGCGTGATCCCGGCAATCATCCACATTTCAAAAGCAGGCGATCCTTGTAGGTTTGTCGACCGTGCGGCTGGGCGATTCAGTCGTTTTTCGCCAGGTTTGCCCGATGCAAACGCACTTGCCTGTCATGCGCAGCCAGCATGCGAATTGCTTTTTCACTCAAGTGAGGTTGGTTTTCCGCGGCCATTTTGCCTTGTCCTGTTTTTTGTTGCTCGAATTGCTAGTGTGACTCGGGAAAGGTTGAGAATTCGGAAAAACCGGTGACCATTCCAAGGCATTTTCTGAACGACCTGTGGGCACCCAAAGCCGTGCACAACGACAAACGCCGTCGCTTGACACGACGGCGCCTCAAAAAATTTCTTAGAGGATCGGCTTACTGCGCGAGAGCGCTCTTTGCCTGATCCACGATCGCACCGAAGGCTGCCGGTTCATGAACCGCCAGATCAGCCAGTACTTTGCGGTCCACTTCAATCCCGGCCAGGTTGAGACCGTTGACGAAACGCGAGTATGTCAGGCTCTCATCATGGCTGCGCACGGCTGCGTTGATCCGCTGGATCCAAAGTGCGCGGAAGTTACGCTTGCGGGCCTTACGGTCGCGGGTTGCATACTGATTGGCTTTGTCGACCGCCTGGGCAGCCACCTTAAAGGTGTTCTTGCGACGGCCATAATAGCCCTTCGCGGCGTTGACGACTTTCTTGTGACGGGCGTGGGTAACTGTCCCACCTTTAACGCGTGGCATCTCTCAGTTCTCCTTAGCGCGAATAGGGCATCATGGACTTGACGATCTTGGCATCAGCCTCGCTCATCACAGTCGTTCCACGTGCGTTACGGATAAACTTGTTGGTGCGTTTGATCATGCCATGGCGCTTGCCCGCTTGCGCGGTTTTGACCTTACCAGTGGCCGTCACTTTGAACCGCTTCTTGCAGCTCGACTTGGTCTTCATCTTGGGCATTTCCGGCTCCTTCGTCTCAAAGGCGGTAGAACGCGCGACTCGGCATGCCACTTTGGCCGGCCACGCGGGTGAAAGCGCCGTATAGGCGGGCACGTGCCCTATGGCAAGGGGAAATCCCGTCTCAAACTGACCGTGTCAGCCCGCCGTCAATGCGGAAGTTCTGGCCTGTTACATAGGCCGCATTGTCTGACGCAAGCCAAGAAATCATGGCCGACACTTCTTCCATACGCCCATAGCGTCCCATCGGAATGCGCGCGACGCGATCCTCGGCACCCGGCAGGCTGTCGATGAAGCCGGGCAGGACATTGTTCATTCGAATGGCCTCGGCGGCGTACTTGTCGGCATAGAGCTTTGTAAACGCCGCGAGGCTTGCTCGGAACATACCAGAAAGAGGGAACAACGGATCGGGCTCAAACACTGCAAAGGTTGAGATGTTGATCGTCGTGCCCCCACCCTGGGCCTGCATCAGCGGCGTCACCAAACGTGCCATGCGCACCACGTTCATCAAGTAGACATCCAT
>CAKZYL010000111.1 GCA_937884705.1 uncultured Roseovarius sp.
GAGCCACGACATGCATCTTCTGAGCCTTGTGGCCGATCGGCTGTGGCTGGTGAAGAACGGGCGTGTCGCGCCATTTGACGGTGATCTAGAAGCGTACCGAAAGATGCTTTTGGGTCAGGAAGACACTGCAAGACATTCAAAATCCAAGGAAAGGCCAAAACGCCCGAGTAGAGAAGCGATCCTGATCCTGCGCCAGGACGTGCGCAAATGCGAAGAGCGCCTTGAGAAGCTGCAGGTCATGCAAGACAAGATTGCCACCAAGCTCGCTGATCCGGCCCTCTATGACGATGCCCAAGCTGGCGCCATGGAGAGCTGGCAGAAGAAGTATGCCGAAGTTATGGAGGGGCTGGACCGCGCTGAGGCGCTTTGGCTCGCAGCACAGGAAAAGCTGGACGCGGCTGAAAGCGCGTGATGCGGGCTTACAAGCCGCGTGATGAAAACCTATATTCAAACTCATGGATGATTTTGATTTCGCGCGCTTAACCTACCTCGTCGTGCTCGGCAGCGCGGTGGTATTTTGGTTCTTTGCGGTCAACCGCGGCAGCATGAACAAAGTTCTGCAACAGGCTATGATTTGGGGATTTTTATTCATCGGTGTGATCGCCGCATATGGCCTTTGGGACGACGTGCGCCGAACCAGCGTGCCGCAACAAATGGTGTCCATAGAGGGCGGGCAGATCGAACTGCCCCTTTCCGCTGATGGCCACTACTACCTCACAGCCGACGTGAATGGTGCCTTCATTGATTTTGTCGTCGACACTGGCGCCACCGATATCGTGCTGAGCGAAGCAGATGCGCGACGTGCGGGATTTACGCCCTCTGAACTGGACTACATCGGCCGCGCGCAAACCGCCAATGGTGAGGTGCGCATCGCGCCCGTTCGGATTGATCGCTTTGCCGTTGGCGGGATTGAAGATGTGGGCGTCAGAGCGGTGGTGAACGAAGGAGATCTTGACGGCTCTCTTCTGGGCATGAGCTATCTGCAGCGTTTCAACAGCGTCGAAATTTCAGGTGGCCGTTTGGTTTTGACCCGGTGAGGCGGCACGATCACCGCTCGGCTTTCTTTTCCCACCTGCCACTTTCTTCTGACCAATACTGCGCAGAGCATCCTGCATCTGTCAGCGATTTCCACTGCGCACGCGCCGTTTGAAGCTCGGCTTCGTCATTTCCATTAAAGAGCACGCAAACGCGGTCTAATGCCGTGACCTCAGCGGCGGTGATCTCGGCCCCGTCCACCGTCATGACGCAATTGGGATTATTGGCGGCCTCAGCCGAGGTTGTCAGCAAGATCGGTTGGTGCGCGTCATGATCCCCGCCCGCCAAGCCATGGGGCAGAAACCCTTCTTCAGGGCCAAGCCAGAGCTTT
>CAKZYL010000112.1 GCA_937884705.1 uncultured Roseovarius sp.
GACCCATTCCGTCATTCCAAGCGTCAGCCCGTCATCGACCATGCGGCAAAGCGGTTGGGTTAAGGTTTCATTGCCGACAACTTTCTCGACGCCCGCCCACAGGCTCAGCACCGCCTTGGCGCGCGTGAAGGGCGTAAAATCCGAGACCGGACCGGTGGGCGAAAAGACGATGTAATCGACAGTCTCCGGAGCGAATTCCGTGGCCAGATGCACATCCAGCCCAGCCTTGGCGAACTCTGCCTCGAGGGGCGGCTGAAATTCAGGCCAGCGCGCCGGACGCCCGGCATACAGGACATTAAGCGCCATGGCTCACCTCGGTTTGTGGATATGGGCCGATTGCACCAGACCGAACCCGATCATCAAAATCAGCATCGCAGAGCCGCCGAAACTCACCAGTGGCAGCGGCACGCCCACAACCGGCATGAGCCCCATCACCATTGACATATTCACCGCAAAAAAGAGGAAGAACGTGATCGCGATGCCCAATGTCAGGAGCGAGGCAAACCGATCCTTGTTGCCAAGGGCCGACACAATGCAAAAGAAAATGATCAACCCGTAGAGGACCAAAAGCGTGACTGCGCCGACAAAGCCAAACTCCTCGGCCAGCGTGGTGAAGATGAAATCGGTGTGCTTTTCGGGAAGAAAGTTCAACCGCGATTGCGTGCCTTGCATGAAGCCCCGCCCGGTCCATCCGCCGGAGCCTAACGCGATCTTGGATTGGGTGATGTGATAGCCGGCACCAAGGGGGTCTGTGGCGGGATCGAGAAACGTGTCGATCCGCCGATACTGATAGTCCGCCAAAAGCTGCCAATCGGTGCCCCGGCTTTGCAAAACGGCCGCCACCATTCCGATCACCGCCGCAATCACAACGGCAAAATAGGCCCAGTGCACGCCCGCGATGAACATCAGGATCGCCCCGCCGGTGATCAACAGGATCGACGTGCCAAGGTCCGGCTGACGCAAAACCAAAGCCACAGGCGTCAAAATCAAGACTGCCGGAAAAAACACCCAAACGGGGTGTGACACGCGCGACATGGGCAGCCAGTCATAGTAGGCCGCCAGCACCATGACGAGCGTGATTTTCATCAGCTCTGAGGGTTGCAGCCGGATAAAGCCTAGATCGATCCATCGCTGCGCACCTTTGCCTTCAATCCCTGCAAACTCCACCGCCACAAGCAACATCAAAGCCGCCAGATAGGCCAAAGCCGACATGTTACGCCAAAACCAGACGGGCACCATGGCGACAAAGAACATCAGCGCAAAGCCGACGGCGAAGCGCTTCATCTGCGGCTCGGCCCAGGGCGACAAGGATCCCCCTGCAACAGAGAAGAGCATCAAAAACCCGATGCCCGCCACGGTGGTCAAAAGCAGCGCCAGACCCCAGTTGAAATAAAGCGCCTTACGCAGACCTGTGGGCGTCGTCTTTAGGGTGTATTCAAGATAACTCACGCGCGGTCATCACCATTGTTCAGGGTCGAGGCTTGCAGTTTGCGCAAGATTTCCTGTTGCGACTTGATATTGGCGCGGTCTTTGCTGGGGTAAACCTCAAGCGGCGGATCGCCCTTGTAAAGCGCCTGCAACGTGATATCGCGCGCAATGGGTGCGGCGGCTGCTGACCCACTGCCGCCATGTTCCACGATCACCGCCACCGCAACCTTTGGATCGTCATAGGGCGCGAAGTTCACGAAAAGCGCGTGATCTCTGCGCTCTCTCGGCAGATCCTCATTTTTTGAGACGCCAGCGGCACGTTCAGCAGCTGTGATGTTGCGCACCTGGCTGGTGCCGGTCTTGCCCGCGATACGATGTTCATCCGAGATCACACGGCTGGCATAAGCCGTGCCACGCCGGTTGTTTGAAACGTCAAACATTGCTCTGCGCACCGCACGCAGATGGTTTTCGTTTAGCTCCAGAGAGCCCGCGGTTTTGTTCTGCACGCGCGCAGGTTTCGCCACGCCGCCAACAGATTTCACCAAGTTGGGCAGGATGGCCCGCCCCGTGGCGAGGCGCGCAGTCATGACGGCCAATTGCAAGGGAGAAGCCAGCACGAAGCCCTGGCCGATGGCCGCGTTGACGCTGTCGCCGATCACCCATTGCGATCCACGGTTGACGATCTTCCAGTCTTTGGTGGGAGCGAGACCCGCCGCCACGGATGTCAAAGGCAAATCATAGCGCATGCCAAGACCCAACCGTTCCGCCATTGCAGAGATCTTCTCAATCCCCACACGCTGCGCCATTTCATAGTAGTAGACATCGCAACTGTCGCGAATGGACGTGTTGAAATCCACGTTTCCATGCCCGCCGCGCTTCCAGCAGTGGAATCGCCTGTCGCTGATCTCCATAAAGCCTGGGCAGTAGACGGTTTCGTTGAGATCAAGCTGCGTATCTTCCATCGCGGCCAAAGCTGTCGCCATTTTGAAGGTCGAGCCCGGCGGATAAATCCCTTGCACCGCCTTGTTGGGCAGCGGGCGATATTCATTGTTGAGAAGTGCGTTGTAGTCAGTGACAGAGATCCCGCGCACAAAAAGGTTGGGGTCAAAGCTGGGCGTTGAGACGGATGCCAGAATATCGCCTGTCTCACAGTCGATTACCACCGCCGCCGCACTTTCGCCTGAGAGCCGCGCATGGGCATAGGACTGCAGCGCACTGTCTATCGTGATCTGCATATCAGCGCCGGATTGGCCTTCTTTGCGGTCAAGCTCCCGCATCACGCGGCCTGCGGCGTTCACCTCAACACGCTTGGTGCCGGCGTCACCGCGCAGCGCGTCCTCATTTTCCGCCTCGAGCCCTATTTTGCCGATCTGAAAGCGCGGGATCAGCAAGAGCGCGTCCGGCGCATCGATTTTTTCCAAATCGCGATCGCTTACGGGCCCTACATAACCCACCAGATGCGCATAGGCGTTCTTCATTGGATAGTGTCGCGATAGACCCACCTCCGGCGTGACGCCGGGCAGGGCAGGGGCGTTGACCGCCACGCGGCTGATTTCATCCCATGTTACGCGTTCTGCGATCGTGACAGGCGTGTCGCCGCGCAACCTTTCAAGATCGGTCAAAGCCCGGTCCAATTCATCAGGGTCCAGATCAACCAGCGTGGACAAGCGTTCGATCACTTGGCGCACATCGCCGGCCTCTTCGCGCACCATCGAGATGCGATAACTGGGGATGTTTTCGGCGACAATCCGGCCTTCGCGGTCAAAGATACGCCCGCGCGCTGGGGGTATCAGGCGAATATTGATGCGGTTCTCGTCGGCAAGAAGGCGGAACTGATCTGCCTGATCCACCTGTAAATGCCGCATGCGAAAGCCCAGCACACCCATCATGCCCAACATGCCCCCACCCAGTAAAATCGCGCGGCGCGAAATCCGGCGGTAGCTTTCTTCGTTGTCCTTTGCTGGTCGGCGCATCAGCTGGTCCTCATAGCATCAACTTCGCCGGGTGCGATCTTGCGCACGCGCAACACAGTCTGCGACGCCAACACCACCAACGGGTAAGCCGCAAGCGTTGTCAGCACCTGAATAAGCGAGAGCGGCAAAGGCGGCGCATCGATCACTAGGATCAAAAGAACCATTCGGTAGCCAATGGTGATCGCAATGAGCGTGGTCGCCACGCTCAACCATTCCATCGGAAAAGTCAGATCGCGCAAATCTGGCGCCTTGGCCCGCAGGGTTTGCGACCCGATCAAAACGAGCGCCGCCCACAGGCCAGGTGGCCGGTGAAACAGGAAATCCGCCAAAAGGAACGCGCCCGTGATGAAGACAAGAGGTGCATAATCCGGGCGACGCAGCACCCAGGCAAATGTCAGCGCGATCATCAGATCTGGTGCCGCCCAAAAGGTCGTGACTGGCTCCAGCGGCAGAAGATGGATGAACATGACCAGCCCGCAAAGGACAAGGTACAAGAAACGCATGGACCAGAGAAATGTCGCAGACCGTTCAGCCATCGGCAGGCTCCGGTGCTATCTCATCTTCCTCCAAGGGATCGGCGCTTTCAGACAGCTCTTCTGTGGCGGGCGTGTCTGGCTCCACAAGGCTGCCAGGATCCTCGATCCGTTCCTGCGCCCAGTTGCGCAACACGCGCAAGAATTCCAGCCGTTCATAATCTGCGGACAGGCGCACCCTGAGACGACCGCCTGGATCCTGCGTGACGCGCCCCACCAAGAGACCTGCCGGAAACACCCCGCCATCGCCCGATGTCATCACCCGGTCGCCGGGCCGCACGCCGTCATCGTCTTCGAGAAATGTCAAAAGTGGAGAGCCGGAATTGTCCCCCGCCACAAGCGCCTGATGGCCCGATGGCTGCACCGTCACAGGGATCCCGCTTGAGCTGTCGGTGAGCAAGACAACCCGCGCGGAATTTTCCCCTACCCCAGAGATGCGTCCCACAAGGCCCAACCCGTCCATCGTGGCCCAACCATCGACGATGCCGTCCCGCGCGCCCACATTGATCAGCACGGATTGCCGGAAGGGGGACCCGCTATCGGCGAGCACAACACCTGTCACATAGGTCAGACGCGGGTCAAGCTGCACGTTGTTGAGATCCAGGAGGCGGGCGTTCTCCTGCTCCAATTGAAGCGCCGCCTCGCGCCAAGATTTCATCTGCTGCAATTCTCGGCGCAATTCCTGATTCTGCTGGTAAATCCTCTGGTAGCTCTGAAAATCCCGCAGGATGTTCACCGCACCCGTCACCGGGGCCATGGCCCAGTCAAAATTGGGCACCACAGTGTCGATCACCTGAGCGCGGAACCGCTCCACCCTTGGGCTATCAATGCGCCATACGAGGAAGATGGCCAGGAGGCACAACACAAGGACGGCCAGGAGCAGCTTTCGCAGCTGGCCAAAATAGTCATTGTCCTGAGCGCGGTCTCTGGCCAAAGGACACCCCTTTAGGCGTTACAATCGCTTAACATTCCCACCGAAAGGTGGTTCAACTGTCGTAGTCTATCGCGTGTCGGAGTTGTTTTTCAAACTCTAGCGCTTTGCCAGTGCCTAAAGCCACGCAATTGAGGCTGTCATCGGCGATGGAAACAGCCAAACCGGTTTGTTCCCGCAGCGCGAGATCCAGATCGCCAAGTAGGGCGCCGCCGCCCGTAAGCATCACGCCACGATCGACGATGTCGGCTGCCAAATCGGGCGGTGTCGTCTCAAGCGCGGTCATCACCGCCTCGCAGATCGATTGCACAGGTTCGGCCAAGGCTTCGGCCACCTGCGCCTGTGTGATCTCGGTTTCTTTGGGCACGCCGTTCAAAAGATCACGGCCGCGGATCTGCATCGATGTCCCGCGGCCATCATCAGGCATCCGGGCCGTGCCAATCGACGTCTTGATCCGCTCTGCCGTGCTTTCACCGACCAGCAGGTTCAGCTGACGCCGCAGGTAGTTGATGATGGCCTCGTCCATCCGGTCCCCACCGACGCGGATCGAGCGGGCATAAACGATGTCGCCAAGGCTGAGCACCGCCACCTCGGTGGTGCCCCCGCCGATATCGACAACCATGTTGCCGGTGGGATCGGTGATCGGCATGCCGGCCCCAATGGCGGCGGCAATCGGTTCGGCCACCAGCCCAGCGCGCCGCGCGCCAGCGGATAGAACAGACATCCGGATGGCGCGTTTTTCAACGGGCGTGGCGCCATGGGGCACGCAGACAATTATTTTTGGCTTTGAAAACGTGGACCGCCTGTGCACTTTGCGAATGAAGTGCTTGATCATCGCCTCAGCGGTGTCGAAGTCGGCAATCACGCCTTCGCGCATCGGCCGGATTGCTTCAATGCTGCCAGGTGTGCGCCCCAGCATCAGCTTGGCATCCTCGCCGACGGCCAAAACTTTCTTCAACCCATCCTTCACGTGATAGGCCACAACAGATGGCTCTGACAGAATGACACCTCGGCCCTTCACATAGACGAGCGTATTCGCCGTGCCGAGGTCGATGGCCATATCCGAAGAAAAAAGCCCCGGAAGTTTGTCCAGAATTGACATAATCGCCCGTCTTCCCCGTCTGCGCAGCCTTTATTGGCCGATGAATCGCTACCCCTGCGACGCGATCTGTATAAAGATGCCGCTCCAGCTGTGAAAGTGCCTGTTTTGGCGCGGTTCGGCGTCAATCTGCCAGATGACGTGAGATCATGCGGATTGAACGGCCCGTTTTCAGCTTCTGGAAAGTCAGAAAAAGCGGTCCAAATCAAGCGCCACGCGATCATCCCTGTGGGGGCCACCTAAGGACCATTGCAACTTATGGCATACGGCCTCGTGATTTAAGTGCATCAAGAACATCTCATTTGTGTGGCGCTGCGGGCGTTTCGTAATCGCTTTCATCCGTCGTTTGGTTAAGGGGTTGATCGAGAGGTGGGTCGGCGTCAATACTGATCATGGTCCATACGGAAACTTGCGTTGCCGCTGTGGCGGGGTGGATTTAATCTGTCCACGAAAACCTTATCTTTGCCACGTAGAGAAACGACGCAAAACGTCATCCAAGTGGCAGATGCTCTCACCTAGAGCGCCGTAATCAGTTTGTACCAATAATCGTGATCATTTGATCCGTCAGTTTGACCAAACATTTACCGAATTAATTGTCGTTTAGGTATCAGGAGGCTGCTGTTGTGCTAGACACCCAACCGACTAAGACAAAATTAAGTGCCAAACCCGTCGCAGTGCCAGGGCTCACATTTGAGCCGAGCCTTTGGCAAAGCTACAAAATTGCACGCCAAAATGTTCTCGAGCTTATTCCTGAGCGTGCGTATCACGAACCCATATTCTGTGGAGGCAAAGGCCGCGGGTGGGTCATGGTTGCTGATCCCCGCGGGCTTGAGCACGTTTTGAAATCGCGCGTAGACGCGTATCCCAAAAACGCCATCCTGAAGCGGCTGATGAAACCTCGGCGTGGCACCAATCTGATTGTCTCTGAGGGAGAAGAGGCCCGTCTGCAGAGACGCACATTCGCGCCCGTGTTTGCCGCGCGCGCCTTGAAGAATGCCACGCCTGCGATGACAGATGCCGCCAGGGTCATGCTTGACCGACTAGAGGCCGCGCGCAACGACAGTGAGCCGGTCGACGTTTTTACGCACATGCAATCTGCCACCTGTGACATCATCTGCGATCTTGTGCTTTCAGGTCGTGATACCTTAGACCGCGATGCTTTGCGCAAAGCCGTGGATGGGTTTGTGGCAACACAGGGTCGCATATCCATATTTGATCTTTTGGGTGTGCCTAACGCCATCCCTCGCCCCTTTGAGTTGACGGATCGCTCTCGCGTGCGGATGGACCGCATGGCAGATGATGTGATTGCAACGCGCTTAAGGCGAGGGTCGTCTGAGCCGCCTGACTTGCTGGATCTCATGCTGGGTGGCGATCCGAAGACGGGCGATCCGCTCGATCCGCTCATGGTGCGCAACAATCTTTTGGGTTTTCTTTTTGCGGGTCATGAGACGACCGCGTTGGCGCTCACTTGGGCTCTTTATCTTTTGGCTTTCGACCCTGCGGTTCAAAAGCTTGCGCAGGAGGAGGTGCAGGCGGCACTGGGCGATCGAGAAATGGCGTCGTTTGAGGATCTTGAGAACTTGCAGCTTGTGGGTCGGGTTATAGACGAGGCACTTCGGCTCTATGCCCCGGCTGGCTTCTTGACGCGTGTTGCATTGGAGGATGACGAAATCGAAGGGCAACGCATTCGGGCAGGAATGACTGTGATCCTCCCGATCCATGCGGTCCATCGTCATCGCCTGATTTGGAACGACCCGGATGCTTTCGACCCTGACAGGTTTTTGCCAGAGAACAAAGCCACGCGTCATCGTTTCGCCTACTTGCCGTTTGGTGCAGGCTCAAGAATTTGCATCGGTGCGGCTCTTGCCTTGCAGGAAGCAAAGATGCTGATGGCGTCCTTTTTGGCGCGGTACACCGTGAATTTGCTTCCTGGCTATACACCCAAGCCGCAGATGTGGTTCACGTTGAGGCCTGCAGGCGGAATGATGCTAAGACTGTCACGTCATTCCTGACGCGGCCACCGAGATACAGGCGTCCGCGTCTGGCATATTGAAGCTTGCGCCACCGGTTTCTGACCGACGTAAATCGGTTTATCGTGCAGCGTCTCCGTCTTCCCCTTGGTTTTTTATCGACACCGCCAACGCCGAGCGCGGTATGCTGCCCGAAGCAGAAGAAGGTTCTTTTTTGGTTGCGCCCCCAGTGTCTCATTCCGCGCTTTGTGATACGGCCAAGAACAGTTCTCCCGCCGGTGATGTTTTGTCGTGCGACCAAACCGAGCCGCGCTGCGAAGTCACGCCCTCTGTTATCCGCTTCAGGACCATCGCCCGGCACGACCGCATCATTGTTCTGGATCAGGGTCGCATCGTAGAAGACGGCCGCTATTCCGAGCTTCTGGAGCGGAACGGCCTATATGCCAGTTACTGGAACCGCCCGTCGGGCGCGTTCACCGACACCGAAACCCCGGAGGCTGCTAAGTGAAGCGATTGGCGATTACAGATTGGTTCGCAGATCTCATCGACCATGAGGCCTATGCGGACGGTCCGCCGCCGCAGAATCTGTGGCCTTTCGTGAAATGGTGTTTGTCAGGCAGCTTCCGAGTGCTTGGGCTTGGAGTTGCGGCCAGCGCGCTCACGGGCTTCGCTGAGGTTCTCGTGATGGTCCTGCTTGGGGTCATCG
>CAKZYL010000113.1 GCA_937884705.1 uncultured Roseovarius sp.
AAAGGAGCGTGTCATGTTCAAAGGATCTTTTCCTGCCCTGGTCACGCCGTTCAAGAACGGCGAGCTGGATTTGGATACGCTCAAAAAACTCGTGGACTGGCACATCGAGGAAGGATCGCACGGTCTGGTTCCCGTTGGGACAACCGGCGAGAGCCCCACACTCAGCCATGATGAGCATGATCTGGTGGTCGAGACGGTGGTGCATGCCGCGGCTGGCCGGGTCCCGGTGATCGCTGGTGCAGGATCGAACAATACGGCCGAGTCTGTGCGGCTGGCCCAGCACGCGCAAAAAGCAGGCGCCAACGGCGTTCTGGTTGTGACGCCTTACTACAACAAACCGACTCAGGCGGGCCTCATTGCGCACTTCACAGCTGTGCATGATTGCTGCGACCTGCCGATCATCATTTACAACATCCCGGGCCGTTCGGTCGTGGATATGAGCCCTGAAACGATGGGTGAGCTGGCGAAGCTGCCGCGCATAGCGGGCGTGAAAGACGCGACGGGGGATCTGGCTCGGGTGAGCTTGCAACGCATCAGCTGCGGCAAAGACTTCATTCAAATCTCGGGCGAAGATGCCACGGCGCATGGCTTTAACGCGCAAGGGGGTGTCGGTTGCATTTCCGTGACCGCCAATGTCGCCCCCAAAATGCTGAGCCAGATGCAAGAGGCAACGCTTGCCAATGATTACGCCACCGCGCTCGAGATCCAGGATCGGTTGATGCCGCTACACAAAGCGATATTTACAGAGCCGGGGTTGGTTGGGGCAAAATACGCGCTGTCCCGCCTGGGTATGTGCAGTGATGAGGTCCGCTCGCCACTTACACCGCTGACCGATGGCACAAAATCCCTCGTTGATGATGCGATGCGATATGCGGGATTGATCAACTGAGCATCTTTTCCGGACGCTTCAATTGTTCACTTCGGCGTCAAACAGCTCCTGCATCAGGCGCTGGCCTTCTTTGTGCTTGATGGGCTCGAGTTCGGCGTCAATCAACGCAAAATCCGTTTTGGGCACCAGTATCGCATCCGGCTCGGACAGGGCGCCGACAAATTCGATACGCATCGTTGTCGGCGGGTGTGATCCATCCACCCGCCGCTTTTCCTGAGCGGCCAGTTGGAAATAGCGCCGGCGGGTGTCCTGGTCACGGGTGGCAAGGGTCTTAGCCATGTGATCGAATATCCGCCCAGTCTGTTCAGATCGGTACGGGTAAAGATCGCGAACCGCGCGGTAGGCTGGTTCAACACGCGTCAGCAGTTCCAGCATATCAATGACCGCCTCGCGCCCTGCCACGCTGACAGCAAGAGCGTCCGCGCGATACTCCGCACGTTGGCTTTCATGAAACACAAAGCGCATGAGCAGACCGTAAAGCCGTTCGACCAAGAACATGCCAATCAATTGAGTGCCTGGCGCACCTGCGCGTGTTCCCGCGGCCATTTCGAAAGACGTGACCTCATCAATGTAGAAGGTCTCGTGCCAATTCATCAGAACTTCCTGTGCTTCTCGGTAGATACCGCTGCGCAAAGGGTCATTGTTGACTTTGTGCGCCAGTTCATGGGCAAGAAGCGCGACCTTTTGCGGGCCGGTCAGGGCAGCCCAAAAAGGAAGGCCTATCCCAAGCACCCATTCGTGAGGGCGGCGAAACTCCGTCATGTAGGCATTGCATTCACGATCGATATGCACACCTTTGGGAGGCTCGGTCCCAACCCATTCTGCAATCTCGTCAAGAAGAGCGAAGAGCTGTGGCAGATCTTCTCGGCGATACGTTTTGTCCTTGTTTTTAATTTTTGCGGGTTTGAGGAAGTAACCAAAGGTGATCAGGATAAGACCCAGAATTGCAGGACCCCAATCGAAAAACGATGCATAGATAATGAGGACGCCGAGCCCCATTATGAGGTAAGCCGTCGCCACAAAGGTGCCTGCGAAGAGGTAACCCAAAACACTGCGCAAGGTCAGTGGCGGCGCTGCGTCTTGAGTTTCACGCATCGCTTGGGTCAAGAGCGCATCAGCATGACGCGCCTGCCATTTGTCTATGATGTTTCTCAATCGAACAGTCCCAAGGGAATTTTGCCTTTGGAACAGTGTCACGCAACCCAGGGGTGATAGGAAGCGCTTTCTTTACCGAGCCTCACGAAACGTGCAGCTCTACAAGATGTGTCTCAGCCGATTTTGTCCTGGGTCTTGGTCGCAAAATCCTCAGGCCCATGGCGTTCGCGCAATTGTTCATGGGGCTCACCCGAGGTGCGGTTGACCATGCGCCCGCGCTTGGTGGCAGGGCGCGCATCAATCTTTTCCGCCCAGGCGATCACGTTTTCATATTCGTGGACACTCAGGAACGTCGCGGAATCCCCATACTGACGTCCAAGCACAACGCCGCCATACCAGGGCCAAATCGCCATATCCGCGATGGAATAGTCATCACCGGCCACGAATGGACGGTCCGCCAAGGTGCGGTTGAGCACATCCAGCTGACGTTTCGTCTCCATCGCATAGCGGTTGATGGGATACTCAAACTTCTCCGGCGCGTAGGTGTAGAAATGGCCAAAGCCACCGCCGAGAAATGGCGCGCTACCCATTTGCCACATCAACCAATTGAAGACCTCTGTGCGCGCAGGCCCCGAGGCAGGCAGGAATGCCCCGAACTTTTCGGCCAGATGCACCATGATCGACCCGCTTTCAAACACATTGAGCGGCTCATCCCCGGTGTAATCCACCATCGCCGGGATTTTGGAGTTCGGATTAATCTCGGTGAAACCGCTGCCGAACTGATCTCCATCACCAATCTTGACCAGCCACGCATCATATTCTGCGTCATGTCCTGCCTCGAGAAGCTCTTCAAAGAGCATGGTCACTTTCACACCATTGGGAGTGCCCATGGAGTAGAGTTGAAACTTGTGCTCACCCCTTGGCAGCGGCGCATCATGGGTCGCACCTGCAATCGGACGGTTTGTGGACGCAAACGTACCGCCGTTTTCCTTGTCCCAGATCCAGACTTGAGGGGGAGTGTAGGTGCCATCAGCCATCTTGCAGTTCCTTTGCGAGAGCAGTTGACCGATAAATAACCGCGCTTAGCGCGGTGGCAAGATGCCCCGACGTGCAATCGCGCACACAGATACGTGCGGACAAAAGAAAACCGGCCCGGGTGGCGCCCGGGCCGGTTCTGTTAGAGGTCAGGCCTCAGTAGACGACGACGCTACGAATGCTCTCGCCAGCATGCATCATGTCAAAGCCTTTGTTGATCTCTTCAAGCTTAAGCGTGTGCGTGATCATCGGGTCAATCTCGATCTTCCCGTCCATGTACCAATCGACGATCTTCGGCACATCCGTGCGGCCGCTTGCGCCTCCAAACGCCGTCCCACGCCACACCCGGCCCGTCACAAGCTGGAATGGGCGCGTCGCAATCTCTGCACCGGCCGGTGCCACACCGATGATGATGCTTTCCCCCCAACCCTTATGCGAGCATTCCAAGGCATCCCGCATCACCTGCACATTGCCGGTCGCATCAAAGGAGTAATCCGCGCCACCGCCCGTAAGGTCCACCAAATGATCTACAAGCGACCCTTTGACATCCGCCGGATTGACAAAATCCGTCATGCCAAAGGCGGTCGCCATGTTGATCCGTCCGGGGTTGAGATCGACACCCACGATCTGATCCGCGCCCGCCAACCGCAGGCCCTGAATGACGTTAAGGCCGATGCCACCCAGGCCAAAGACCACGCAGCGGCTTCCGATTTCGACCTTGGCCGTATTGATCACCGCACCAATGCCGGTCGTGACGCCACAGCCGATGTAGCAGATCTTGTCAAACGGCGCATCCTTGCGAACCTTGGCCAAAGCAATCTCCGGCAAAACGGTGTGGTTCGAAAACGTTGAGCAACCCATGTAATGCAGGATCGGCGTGCCATCGAGCATAGAGAAGCGGCTGGTGCCATCTGGCATCACGCCTTGTCCTTGAGTGGACCGGATCGCCTGACACAGGTTCGTCTTGGGGTTCAGACAGTAATCACACTCGCGACATTCGGGCGTGTAGAGCGGGATCACATGGTCGCCCACTTCCAGTGAGGTGACGCCGGGGCCAACCTCCACCACCACGCCCGCACCTTCATGGCCGAGGATGGCGGGAAACGCACCTTCGGGATCAGCGCCCGACAGAGTGAAATCATCTGTGTGGCAAAGTCCGGTGGCCTTGATCTCTACAAGCACCTCTCCTGCTTTTGGCCCTTCAAGGTTCACGTCCATGATTTCCATGGGCTTACCGGCCTCAATGGCCACAGCGGCGGTCGTACGCAATTGACTGTCCTCCCTAGTCTTTCCCAGAACTGTGGGCGAAAGCCTGCTTTTTTTCAACAATTCTCAAGATGCGACATTGAAAAACTTTCGGATTTGGAAAGGATTAGGATGTCAGCCAAAGGAGAGCACATGCGCATTTCTGTGATATTGATGGTGGCGATCCTTGCCGTGGCTGGCTGCAAGTCTGAAACAAGTAGCAATGCCGTGGACGATTCTGACCTTTGTGGCGCCTCCGGGCTGCAGTCCCTTGTGGGCCAGCCCTTTTCAGAGGACGCATTCAGCGGAGACTGGCGCGTGATCCGCCCCGGCTTGGCTGTGACCCAAGAATACATTGCCGAACGGTTGAACGTTGAGGTGGACGAAAATGACATTATCGTCCGGATCAACTGCGGCTGACCCTGCGACAGCATAAGACTCGACTCATTCAAGCGGTCGACCTAAAAAGAACAAAATAAGAACATGCAAGCCTTCCATGCGCACGCTGCCCCGTGTGTTTTTCGGTGTTTTGATGTCTGCACGCCGCATCCTGTCGGTTTGGTTCCCCCGTCTGGGGGCCGAACGCCTGCTTCGACGCGACCCGCCTCCCGATATCTTGGGGTGCGACGCGCCCTTTGCCGTGGTGCGCGAAACCGGGCAGATGCAGGTGATCTCCTCGGTATCAGAAGCGGCACAGGCAGAAGGAGTGCATGTGGGCCAGCCGCTGCGCGATGCTCATGCCATGTGTGGGAAGCTCATCACGCGGCTGCAAAACCCACAGGCCGAGGCGGCGTTTCTGCGATCGCTCACCCGTTGGGCCGGGCGGTTTTCGCCCTGGATCGCCGCCGAAGAACCCGACGCGCTCTTGCTGGATATCAGCGGCTGCGCGCATCTCTTTGGCGGTGAGGCCGCGCTGATCGAAGAGATGACCTCGACAGCGGCCAATCTCGGTCTGACAGCACGGTGCGGGTTGGCCGATACGGTCGGCGCGGCCTGGGCGCTTGCCCGCTTTACGGGTGTGAAGGCAGGCAGCAACCGGACAGGGGACGCGATCGATCAAGAGGCCCGCGCCACCCGCTCACGCGCAGCCAAGCGGCGCCATTGGGAACGCGGCGGGGCCGCCCCTGCACTGATGACCAAGAACGCTGGCGATCTGCCCTGCATCGCAGCGCCCGGCAAAGCCTATACCGCGCTCTCTCCTCTCCCTGTCGCCGCCTTGCGATTGAGCCCGGAGATGGTGGCGGATCTGGGCCGCGTGGGCCTGCGCACAGTCGGCGATCTTCTGGGTCAGCCCCGCGCACCGCTCGCCCGGCGCTACGGAAAGGGCCTGATCCTTCGGCTTGATCAGGCCATCGGGGCCGCCGCCGAGCCTGTCTCTCCCGCCGCACCTGCGCCACGCTTTGCCACCCGCCTGACCCTGCCAGAGCCTATTGGCCTGCGTGAGGATGTAGAGGCGGGGCTTGACCGGTTGGTCGCGCGGCTCTGCAAAATGCTCAAGGACAAATCCCGCGGTGCCCGGCGCGTGCGGCTAGAGGCCTGGCGCGTTGATCACACCATGCAGTGGATCGAGGTAGGTCTGGCACGTGCCGCGGACAGGCCCGATCGCATGCGCCCCCTCTTGCTCCACCGGCTTGACGAAATCGACGCGGGCTTTGGCATCGAAATGCTGCGCCTTGACGCCGTGCAGACGGAAGGCCTCAACACGCGCCACGCCACCGGGCATATGGATGCCGCAAATGCCGCCCGCGCACGCTATGAACAGGAAACCGCCGTGGAAGACCTGATCGGCCGGATCGGCGGGCGGCTTGGCCTGGAGGCGATCACCCGTCGTCACCCGGTTGACACGCATATTCCA
Organism: uncultured Roseovarius sp.; assembly: GCA_937884705.1. Taxonomy (GTDB): domain Bacteria; phylum Pseudomonadota; class Alphaproteobacteria; order Rhodobacterales; family Rhodobacteraceae; genus Roseovarius. The sequence goes on from CAKZYL010000113.1 coordinate 6,120, forward strand.
GAAAAAACGGCAAAAGTACTGGCCGCTGCCTGGTCTGAGCCCGCAGAGAGCTGGCCTGCGCCGCCCACCCCACGCCCGCTGACGCTTTGGTCCCCCGAACCGGTATACGCGCCAGAAACCCCGCGCCTAACCGCCCAGTTCCGCTGGCGCGGCCGTATGCATGATCTGGCTGAGGCTCGCGGGCCCGAGCGCATCGCGCCCGAGTGGTGGCTGGATGAGCCGGATTGGCGGAGCGGCGTACGGGATTACTGGCATGTGGTGACCAAGGACGGCGAACGCCTGTGGCTCTTCTACGCCCATGGCGCCGCGAAAAGCGCAGGTTGGTTCTGTCACGGACGGTTCAGCTGAGATTTACGCCCACCATTCTCTCTGCCGGGGGCAGCGCCCCTATCTTGCGCGCCGTTGCCGCCAAAGTGTAAAAAGACCAGCGGCCACCACCAGCCCTGCCCCAAGAGCCACATTCGCCTCGATGCTCTCGCTGAACACAAGCACCCCAAGCGCGGATGCAAAAACCAACTGAAAATAGGCAAACGGCTGCACCGCGCTGACCTCGGCCAATTCATAGCACTTGATGAGCGTGAAGTGCCCCAAAGCCCCGGTAAGGCACAACAGCCCCATCCAAGCCCAATTTCCCGCAGACATCGGTTCCCAATATCCAATGCCCACGAAGGTCATGACAACCGCACCCACAATCCCGGTCCAGAAAAAGCTGGTCGCGGCACTGTCGGTGCGACCGGCGAAGCGCGTGAGAAGGCCGTAAACGGCAAACATCAGTGCACCAATCAAAGGCACCACGGCGGCCGGATCGAACACACCCATGCCAGGCTGCAGCACGATCAATACACCCACGAACCCGACACAGATCGCCGCCCACCGCCGCCAGCCGACATACTCCCCAAGGACCGGCCCGGAGAGCGCCGCCGCGAGAAGGGGATAAGCCGCAAAAACTGCATGGCTTTCGATAAGACCAAGAAGCGTGAAGCCATAGATCATCACGCAAATCTGGCTCACCAGCAAAGCCCCGCGGATCAATTGCAGCCAGAGGATTGGGGTCCGCGCCGTCGCCCGAACCCCACCTGCACCACGACTGGCCAAGACAATCACGAAGGCGGCCAGGAACCAAAAGCGGATCATCACCACCATGAACACGTTGTATTCGCGCGCCAAATGGCTGGAGATGCCATCCTGCATCGCAAAGACAAACGTGCTAAAGATCATCAAAGCGATCCCCATGCGGGTGTTCTGCTGCGCCATCAGGTTCCTTTCCACGCGCGCGTCATGTGACGTTTGCGCCCGTAGCCCGGAGCGCGCTCCACGCGAAATCCTGCAGCCTGCAGCCCTCGCCGCACATGGCCTGCCGCGCTGTAAGTTGCCGCTGTCCCCTCTGATTGCGTGTGGTCGGCCACCGCTTGCATCAGATCCTCTTGCCAAAGCTCAGGGTTCTTTGCAGGCGAAAAACCATCCAAGAACCACGCATCCGCCTTGCCGTCCCACGATGGCAAGGTTTGTCGCGCATCCCCGACGATCAGACGGAACCGAAGGTCCGGCAGATCGATAGTTGGCAGGTTGGCCCACAAGGGACGCAGCTCTGCAGCAAGATCATCCAGCATAGGAAATGCCGCATGCGCCTGCGCCATCTCGGCAGGTGACATCGGGAAGGCCTCAAAGCTCGTGAAGTGCAGCGTCCCCGTCTGGCCTGACGCCCGCCACGCAGCCAAAGCCGTCAGCAGGTTCAGGCCTGTGCCAAATCCAAGCTCCGCAATGTGAAACCCATCCTGAAGTCGGTTGGGCAGGTCATTGCCAGCCAGAAACACATGCTGCGTCTCGGCCAAACCATCCTCCAGGCTGAAATACGGATCATCGAAACGACGGCACACCGGCACGCGGCCCTCGCGCCAATCCAGATCAGCTTGGGGATTTATCATGGACGGTCTCTGTTCATCTCGACGGGGCCTGCGCCATAGGCTAGGCACGCGCGACACTGCAAGGAGGCAGGCGGAATGGCAAGCGCAGACGTCACGGTTCTCGGCGCGGGGATCTTCGGGCTCTCGATTGCCTGGGCGTGCCGGCAGCGCGGCGCGTCTGTGCAGGTGATTGACCCAAGCGGACCGGGCGCAGGCGCTTCGGGGGGTCTCGTGGGCGCGCTTGCCCCGCATGTGCCAGAGAACTGGAACGACAAGAAGGCGTTTCAGCTAGACAGCTTGCTGATGGCCGAAGGTTTCTGGTCAGAGGTCGAAGCAGCCTCCGGACTATCCGCAGGATATGGGCGCGAGGGCCGCGTCCAGCCTGTCCTCGATGAACGAGGCCTCGAGCTCGCCCGGCAGAGAACGGAAGGTGCGGTAAAGCTCTGGCAAGGCGCTGCCACATGGGAGGTGACGCAAACACCGCCGGGGCCGCAAGGTGTGCCGTCACCAACCGGTTGGTTCATCTTCGACACGCTTTCGGCGCGCATACATCCGCGCCAAGCTTGCTTCGCTTTGACCGCCGCATTGCGGGCGCAAGGCACCGATGTTTCAAAGGA
>CAKZYL010000114.1 GCA_937884705.1 uncultured Roseovarius sp.
CCCGTTACTGCGCGGGTGCCGGACATCGCGTCGAGACCGTCCGCTGGCGGGCTGCGCAAAAGCTTGATCCCCAGATAGACCAAGTAGACCGCACCCACCCATTTCAGCACGGTAAAGAGCGTGGCAGAGGCCAGAACAAGCGCGCCGAGGCCCGCAAGCGACAGGCTCATCGCGATCAGATCACCAAGCGCGACACCGGTGGCAGAGGCCACAGCGACGCGCTTGCCCTGGCTGATCGCATAGCTCAGCACCAAAAGAACGGTGGGCCCGGGGATGAGAACAAGAACGGTGGAAGCGGCGGCAAAGGTCAGCCAAAGATCGAATGTCATGGTGGAACGTTACGCCTGCAAAACCCGTCCTGCAACCGCATCAAGCTTGGCCACCAAAGCGGGGTCGCGCTTATCTGGAGCCGTGAGAAGTGCGTATTCCAAAGCCCGGTCGCAGCCATGCGGGCAAGGCTCTCTTTCTGCACCGAGCAAGCCCGGCAGGCGGGCCACCATGTCTCTTGCTTTGGCGGCATTTCCGGTCAGCGTTTCGATGATCTGGGTCACGTCCACTTCGCCATGATCGGGGTGCCAGCTGTCGTAATCGGTGACCATGGCAACCGAGGCGTAACAAAGCTCTGCCTCCCGGGCGAGCGTGGCCTCGGGCATGTTGGTCAGCCCAACCACATCGCAGCCCCAGACCTCTCGATACAGCTTGGATTCGGCCAGCGTGGAAAATTGCGGGCCCTCCATGGCCAGATATGTCCCGCCATTGTGCACCGTGACACCTGCCGCTTGGGCCGCTGTGGTGCAGGCATCGCTCAGACGCGGACATGTGGGATGGGCCACACTGACATGCGCGACGCAGCCCGGGCCAAAGAAGCTTTTCTCGCGTGCGATTGTACGGTCAATGAATTGATCCACGACCACAAAGTGGCCTGGCGCCATCTCTTCTCTAAACGACCCGCAGGCGGAGACAGAGATCACATCAGTCACACCGATCCGCTTGAGCGCATCAATGTTGGCGCGATACGGCACGGATGTGGGGGAATGTACGTGCCCCCGCCCGTGACGCGGAAGAAACGCGATGTCCACGCCATCCAGATGGCCCGTCAGGATCGCGTCAGACGGCTTGCCCCAAGGGGTTTCAACTGAAACCCACTCTGCTGCTTCCAGCCCGTCGATGTCATAGACACCGGAGCCCCCAATTACCCCAATTTTCGTCGTCGCCATGCCGCGCCTCATCTTCCATGGTTGGCACGAAGTTACGCAAGCTTGGCGCAGATGAAAATCAAAAACGCTGAGAGGCCTTAGCCCAAATTCAGCGTCAGCAGATCATCTTTGCGCAACAGCGAACTTACAACGCGACCCTGCTCGGTCTCACGGATCGCATAGCCATAGCCGCGCACGCGGTGCTTCCACTCGCGCTCGGACACGGCAAGGCCACGCTCCCGCATTACGAGGTCACGCACGTGCTCGATATCTTTCTGTTCCATCGTTTCTTCCCAATTTACAATGTTACCCTTGCCGAGACGTTAGGAAGCGGCTGTGGCGACAATCGTTCTGAAATTGGGCAAGCCAAAGGTCTTCTTTGGACATAATGGCAAAGAGATTAAGAGCATTCGAAGGGAGCGATCGGCCCTGAAAGATAACTATGCAACGCGCTCCGGCAAGGGTTACATGCCCGCGCGCGCCTCAATCTCGCGCCGGGGTTTGCGCTCACGTTCTGTCGCGGATTTAAGCTGACCACAGGCTGCCATGATATCTTCACCCCGCGGCGTGCGGATTGGGCTGGCATATCCTGCCTTGTAGATAATGTCGGCAAACCGTTCGATCCGCTCCCAATCAGAGCGTTCATGCGGGGAACCCGGCCATTCATTGAACGGGATGAGGTTGATCTTGGCCGGGATGCCCTTGATCAGCTGAACCAAACGGCGCGCATCCTCATCACTGTCATTGACGTCCTTGAGCATCACGTATTCAAACGTGATCCGCTCAGAGTTTGACGCCTTGGGATAGGCGCGCAAGGCATCCAGCAGCGCCTCAATGTTCCATTTGCGATTGATCGGCACCAGATGGTTGCGCACCTCATCGGTGGTGGCGTGAAAGCTCACCGCCAGCATACAGCCGATCTCTTCGGCCGTCTTTGCAATCTGAGGCACAACTCCTGAAGTCGAGAGCGTGATGCGCCGACGGCTCAGGCTGATGCCTTCCCCATCCATCGCGATCTGCATGGCGTCCCGCACATTGTCGAAATTGTAAAGCGGCTCGCCCATGCCCATCAGAACAATATTGCTCAAGAGCCGGGGCCGTTCGCCGGAGCCTTCGCCCGGACGCGGCCATTCGCCCAAATCATCACGCGCCATCATGATCTGGCCGACGATTTCACCAGCGGTCAGATTGCGCACCAGCTTCTGCGTGCCGGTGTGGCAGAACGAACAGGTCAGGGTACAGCCCACCTGGCTTGAAATACACAGCGTCCCCCGGTCGGTTTCGGGGATATAGACCACCTCCACCTCATGCCCGCCCGCAATCCGCGCCAGGTATTTTCGCGTGCCATCTGCACTGACCTGGCGTGTGACCATCTCTGGCACAGCGATGACGAATGTCTCTGCCAGCTCCGCACGGTAGGCCTTGCTGAGGTTGGTCATCTGCGAGAAGTCCCGCACGCCCCATTGGTAGATCCATTGCCAGATCTGATTGCTCCGCATCTTGGCCTGCTTTTCCGGCGTGCCATGAGCGATCAACGCCTCTCGGAGCGCGGGCCGCGTCAGACCGACAAGGTTCACCGGCCCCTCCGGAAGCTTCCGGGGGATCGTCAAAAGATCCTGCGTGATCGGGGCGGGTTTGTTCATGGCTGCGATGCATCGTTAGGCTAGATGGTCAGGTATATAGGCGATCTGCGCGAAAACCAAAACAGGCTTTGTCGGTCGCTATTCCGTGTATGCGTGATCGACTCTTGGCCTGTTTGCAACCTTGGCCGCAATGCGCGCCACATTGGGGAGCTCATAGATATCAGGGTGTCCCGCCTGTGGTTTCAACCATGTCGTCAGCATATGCATGTAGATGTCCAAAGCGCTGAATGTGGATCCCAGCACCCAGCTGTTGTCCCCGATCTGCGCATCGACCACCTGCCAAACATCGCGCAACCGGCGACACGCCTGTTTTTGCGTCCCAGCATGAGTTTCAGAATGCTCTGCAAACCGCTCAGGATAATAGTATTGCTGAAACGCTGTCTGCACCGTGTTTGAAAAGTAAACCAGCGTCTGAAGGAACAGTGGCCGCGTTGAATCACTAGGCGCCGGCCCCAACCCGGCCTCCGGATATCGATCACACAAATACACCGTGATCGCCGCAGCCTCATACAATGAACCACCATCCCAAGCGAGCGCGGGCACCCATCCATTTGGATTATGTGCCAGATGTGCAGGGTCGCGCGGCTCAGTTTTTGAGATCGGCACTTCGATCAACTCATACTTGGCCCCGATCTCGTCCAGCAGGATCCGAACAACCATCGCCGCACTGCCCGGGCTGTAGAAGAGAGTGTAGATCAAGCGCCGCTCCAATCCCGCGGCGTGCCCATCGTGGCCACGTCCGCATGTCGCGGGCACGAGATAAGATGATCATTGACCATCCCAACCGCCTGCATGAACGCGTAGACAATAGTCGGGCCACAAAACTTGAAGCCGCGCTTCTTCAAATCCTTCGAGATTGCCTGAGACAGGTCTGTTTGCGCCGGCACCTCATTCAGTGTCGTCCACTGATTCTGAATTGGCGCCCAGCCGACAAACTCCCAAAGATATCTATCAAACCCTTGCTCAGCCTCGATCTGCTGCCAGGCGCGGGCGTTCCCAATCGTGGCTTCGATTTTGCCTCGGTGGCGGATGATGCCGGGATCAGCCAGGCAGCGCTCCACCTCCGCCTCGCCCCAATCTGCCACGATATTAGGGTCAAATCCGGCAAAGGCGGCCCGAAAATTCTCGCGCTTTTTAAGGATCGTGATCCAACTCAAACCCGCCTGAAATCCGTCGAGAATGAGCTTTTCCCAAAGAGCGCGGCTGTCGTATTCCGGCACACCCCACTCAGCGTCATGATAATCCATGTAAATCGGCTCAAGCCCCACCCAACCGCAGCGATCACCCATCCTCAGACCTCAAAATGATTCAATTTTAGGTTTGAGAATTCTTTAACGCTCTCGCGTCACCCTGTGAAGCCAGAGCAGCTCTTAGCAAAGGTAGAGATCGCGATGGCGCGAAGTATGGTAGATTGGGCCGATGTGCCAGCGGGCCAGGACAGCCCACTGAACTATGCCGTTTCGATGCGGGATAAAAACACCATTCAGATGGTAGAAGACGCGCTAAACCAGGGTCGGGTCATGCTCGCCTACCAAGCTGTCGTCCCATCGCGCAACACCGCAAAGCCCGCATTTTATGAAGGTCTCATTCGCATTCTTGATGATTCAAAACGCATTCTGCCTGCAAAGGATTTTATGAATGCCATTGAGGTTACAGAAGTGGGGCGCAAGATAGACTGCATGGCGCTCAAGCGCGGGCTCATCGAAATGCGCAAACACCAGGACCTCAGACTTTCAATCAATATGTCGGCGCGGTCCATCGGATATGCACGGTGGACCTACATTTTGGAAAAAGGCATCCGAGAAGATCCCACGATCGCGGAGCGTCTGATCCTTGAGATCACGGAAAGTTCCGCCATCATGGTGCCCGAACTCGTTGTGAGTTTTATGAATAAACTGCAAAAAAAGGGCATCAGCTTTGCGCTCGATGACTTTGGCTCGGGCTATACGTCCTTTAAATACCTCAAGGATTTCTATTTCGACATTTTAAAAATCGATGGTCAGTACATCCGCGGGATTGCCGCCAACCCAGACAACCAGATCATCGCTCGCGCCATTACAACGCTCGCGCGGGACTTCGATATGGTGTCGGTTGCTGAAAACGTAGAGACGCCAGAGGACGTTCTTTTTCTTCAACAGATGGGGATGGACTGCCTCCAAGGTTACTTCTTCGGAGCGCCGACAGTAAAACCTGTTTGGCACAATGATGCGTACGAAGAAAAAACAGCCTGATCTTTGGCAAACCAGCCGTTGCCCGCACTCAAGTGCTGCGTTAAGACAAGCGGCGATAGCGGGGGTAGCGCCAGTCGTTTGATCGCACAATCTGAGACCACTGACGCCAACGCTTCCTCCTGAATGCATGCAGTTTTGCTGGAGGATATCTTAATGACGAATGTGGTTATAGCGTCTGCGGCTCGAACGGCCGTTGGGTCGTTTAGCGGGTCTTTTGCGGGGACGCCCGCGCATGATTTGGGCGCGGCTGTTCTGGAGGCTGTGGTAGAGCGCGCGGGCGTTGAGAAAGGCGAAGTGTCCGAGACCATCATGGGTCAGGTGCTGACCGCCGCGCAAGGCCAGAATCCGGCGCGGCAGGCCCATGTGAATGCCGGCCTTCCCGTGGAAAGTGCCGCCTGGGGCATCAACCAGGTCTGTGGCTCTGGTCTCAGGGCCGTGGCCTTGGGCGCGCAGCACATTCAGTTGGGGGACGCCTCCATCGTGGCCGCGGGCGGGCAGGAAAACATGTCTCTCTCTACCCACGCCGCCCACCTGCGGGCGGGCCACAAAATGGGTGACGTCAAATACATCGACACGATGATCCGCGATGGTCTGTGGGATGCGTTCAACGGCTACCACATGGGCCAAACGGCCGAGAACGTGGCCGACCAGTGGCAGATCACCCGCGAGATGCAGGATGAGTTCGCCGTGGCCAGCCAGAACAAGGCAGAAGCCGCACAGAACGCCGGCAAGTTTGCCGATGAGATCACGCCCTTCACGGTGAAGACGCGCAAGGGCGACATTGTGGTAGACGCCGATGAGTACATCCGCCACGGCGCGACGATGGACGCGATGGCCAAGCTGCGGCCTGCATTTACCAAAGACGGCTCTGTCACAGCGGCCAATGCCTCGGGCATCAACGACGGTGCGGCGGCGACGCTATTGATGAGTGCCGAGGAAGCAGAACAGCGCGGGATCGAGCCGCTGGCGCGGATTGCCAGCTATGCCACTGCGGGTCTCGATCCGTCGATCATGGGCGTGGGCCCGATCCACGCAAGCCGCAAAGCGCTGGAGAAGGCGGGCTGGTCCGTCGGTGATCTGGATCTCGTGGAGGCCAATGAAGCCTTTGCTGCGCAGGCCTGCGCGGTGAACAAGGACATGGGCTGGGATCCATCCATCGTGAACGTCAATGGCGGCGCGATTGCCATCGGTCACCCGATCGGCGCCTCGGGCTGCCGGGTTCTGAACACGCTTCTCTTTGAGATGAAGCGCCGGGACGCCAAGAAGGGTTTGGCGACGCTGTGCATCGGCGGCGGCATGGGCGTTGCGATGTGCGTCGAACGGTAACGTTCGCCTTAAGGAGAGCGCGACTGAGTGCTGAGCAAGAAACGCGAGGGGGATTTGCCCCCTTACACACCCCCAGGATACTTTGAACCAGAAGATACATCCGGGGTTTGAACGACATTTTAAGGAGAAGACAGATGGGACGTGTAGCATTGGTAACCGGTGGCAGCCGGGGGATTGGAGAAGCGATCTCGAAAGACCTCAAGGACAAAGGCTACACCGTGGCCGCGACCTATGCGGGCAATGACGAGGCGGCGGCCAAGTTCACCGACGCCACCGGCATCCAGACCTACAAGTGGAATGTGGGCGACTATGAGAGCTCGGCGGCGGGCATTGCCAAGGTCGAGGCCGATATGGGCCCGATCGAGGTGGTCGTGGCCAATGCGGGCATCACCCGCGACGCGCCGTTCCACAAAATGACGCCTGAGCAGTGGCATCAGGTGATCGACACCAACCTCACGGGCGTCTTCAACACGGTGCACCCTGTCTGGCCTGGCATGCGCGAACGCAAGTTCGGCCGCGTGATCGTGATCTCGTCTATCAACGGGCAGAAGGGCCAGTTCGCGCAGGTCAACTATGCGGCCACGAAAGCGGGTGACTTGGGCATCGTCAAAAGCCTCGCACAGGAAGGCGCGCGCGCCGGCATCACCGCCAACGCGGTCTGCCCGGGCTATATCGGCACCGAAATGGTCCGCGCGGTCCCAGAGGAGGTTCTGAACACCAAGATCATCCCGCAGATCCCTGCCGGCCGCCTCGGCGAGCCCGAAGAGATCGCCCGCTGCGTCAGCTTCCTCGCCTCCGACGACGCTGGCTTCATCAACGGATCAACCATTTCTGCCAACGGCGCGCAGTTCTTCGTGTAAAAGCAGCAACAGACTCAAAAAAGGCCGCGATCATCGCGGCCTTTTTTTGGGCGAAGGCTTGGGAAGAGACCTTATTGCCCATGACATCTCAGTGACTTGCAACGATCAATGAGAGTTTGCTTTCCCCGTGAAGCGGCGGAAAAAGGATTTCATCGCTTCGGCACGAGCTTCGTGGGCTGCGCGGTAGGCGTCGCGGGTGCGGGCGTTGGTTGGGATCTCAATCATGGCATTTCCTTTCCATCGAGAATTTCTTACCTGATCCCAATATGGACTCCTGTGGTTTTGTCTACAAACGAGACTTTCTTCTCGTTCACTTAAATGATACTTAACTGAAAATGCCAGATCGCCTGCCACCTCTCACCGCCCTGCGTGCCTTTGATGCGGCCGCCAGACACATGTCTTTTCAGAGGGCCGCCGCGGAACTCAATGTCACACCGGCCGCGCTGTCGTTTCAGATCAAGTCTCTTGAAGAGCACCTAGGCGCACCGCTTTTCCACCGGCTCAACCGCGCTGTGGAACTGACCGAAGCCGGTCGCGCGCTTGCCCCAGGTGCGCGGGATGGGTTTGAAGCATTAGGTGCGGCATGGCGCGCGGCCTCGCGGACCAACGACCAATCTTCGCTCACAGTGACGGCGGGCCCGGCCTTTACGGCAACATGGCTTGCGCCGCGCCTCTTTACCTTTGCGCAGGCGCATCCCGAGATTGAACTCCGGCTCAGTGCCACGCTTGGCATTGTCGATCTGACACGCTCGGAAGTGGATGTCGCGATCCGATTTGGATACGGCCCAGACCCCAAAGAGCTCTATTCAGAGCGCTTTCTCGAAGACTGGGTCACGCCAATGATGTCACCTGAGATGGCAGAGGCATATCCAGGCATGGAGGGGCTACAGACCATCCCGCTCATTCATGCGGAGGATATCACCTTTCTAGATCCGCCAGCGGATTGGCCCGCATGGTTCCGCGCCGTGGGGCTGCCAAAACGGGATTGGACGGGTCAGAAATTCTCGCAAGCTGACCATGCGATTGACGCGGCCTTGGCGGGGGCCGGAGCTGTGATGGCACGGATCAGTTTTGCAGGGCGTTTTTTGCGCGATGGGCGATTGGTCGCACCGTTTCGACCGGCGCTGAAAACTATAGCGCATTATCGGTTTGTCTGTGTCAAAGGCTCCGAAACCCTGCCAAACATCAGGGCATTCCGAGAGTGGCTTGTGGATCAAGTCGCGATCACCGCAAGCCATGATCAAGATCATGACCTGATGGATCCTCGCGATGGGTAAAGCGATTTTGAGGTGTTTCAAAAGATGAGGAGCGGAAAAACCGCCCCTCTCGGGCTGCGAAAAGCCGCCCGTGTCTCACTCTGACGAACCAGAGCGTCGTTTATTCAGGCATCCAGCGAAAGGCGCGTTATTTCTTCTTTGACGCGGAGTTTCTGTTTCTTGAGTTCGGCGATTTCGAAGTCTGTCGATCCAAGCGCCCGTTGCGCTTCTTCGACCTTGTTCGAGAGGGTTTGATGTTTTCTTTGCAATTCCTCTAGGTGTGAACCCAAGCTCATTGGCAATCTCCTCTTTTGCTGACCACTCCATATGTAGCGCCCCTATTGCAGCACAGTTTGCGCTTTGAGTCACGCTGCATGCGCAGCATAGACGATCGCAAGTGATGCGAGTTTTCGTCGATTGCTTATCAAAAGTGCAGTGCAGCGCCGTCTCGCAAGACGGAAACCGTTGCCTCTGTATAGCTTTCGCGATCGCCCTGATGGCGCGATCCGGCATGCAAAACCCACGGCGGGCACATGCGAAAATCAGCCCGCCCGCCTTTGCGGGCCCGCAACAGGATCAAGCGCGCAGGCCTGTTTTCCCGCGGCGCCAGAGGCAAAAGTTCAAGACTGCCCAGGTGCCTTCCCACAAGGTCCAAGAGATCCGGCAATCGTTCTGCACGATGGATGAAGCTCACGGTTCCTCCGGGGGCGGCGCGTTTTGCCGCTGCATTCACCCAGACAGACAGGGCCGTATTTTCACCCAAGGCGCGTTCCTTGTCTGCGGCAGGGGCACGCGTGCTGGCCGCGCGATCAAAGTAAGGAGGATTTGCGATCACATGGTCAAACTGCTGCGCTTTGAGCGCATCGGGCATCTGGGCCACATCGCCCGTGACCACGTCGAACGGCAGGCCATTCAATGCGCCGTTGCGGCGGGCCAAATCCGCGTAAGGCTCTTGCACCTCCAGCCCCACCAGCGAGACACCCGGCACCCTGCGGCCAATACAGAGTGCCGCAGTTCCGACGCCGCAGCCCAAATCCAGAATGCTTTGCCCTTTGCGCGCCTCCACACTGGCAGCCAGCAGAACCGGATCAATGCCCGCGCGATACCCTGCACGTGGCTGCAAAAGCTGCAAACGCCCACCGAGAAAGTTGTCCTTCGTCAGGTCGGCATCGTGAGGGGGATCAAGGGTTGTCATCCACTTCGATCCCGTTGTCCGTCAGGGTCTCCACAGCGTCCTGGTAGTCTTCGTCTGCGACCATGATTCTGCGGGGGAATATCCCGATCCCGCCTTCCAGGACGCTCATGTTTACGTCCAATTCGAAGCAGTCTATACCCTCGCCGTCTAGCAGGGCCTTAGCGAAGGCGATTGACGCTATGTCGGTTGTTCGCAAAAGCTGTTTCATGGCCTAAGTGGTAGGAAGAAAGCGGGCGGTTGTCGAGCCGTGTAAGCGAGGCAGAATGGTGTTGGACCAGGTAGCAACAAAACCTCACGAGGATCTGGCGCGTCGCCTCGGCGATCGGCTTGACAAGGTGAATGTGTTGATCCGCGAACGCATGGCCTCTGAGCATGCCCCGCGCATCCCGGAGGTCACGGCCCATCTGGTTGAAGCTGGCGGCAAGAGGTTGCGTCCGATGCTGACCCTCGCGTCGGCAGATCTCTGCGGCTATGACGGGCCATATGACGTGTACTTGGCGGCGACGGTGGAGTTTATCCATACGGCGACATTGCTGCATGACGACGTTGTGGATGAGAGCCAACAAAGACGTGGTCGGCCGACGGCCAATTTGCTTTGGGACAACAAGTCAAGCGTGCTTGTGGGGGATTACCTGTTTGCGCGCGCGTTTCAGTTGATGGTTGAGACAGGCTCACTGCGCGTATTGGACATTCTGTCAAACGCGGCGGCGACGATCGCAGAGGGCGAAGTTCTGCAATTGAGTGCTGCGCGCAATCTGGCCACGGATGAGGCCGTCTATCTGCAGGTCGTACGCGGCAAAACGGCAGCTCTTTTTTCCGCGGCAACAGAAGTGGGCGGCGTGATCGCCGAGCAGCCCGAAGAGTTGGTGCGTGCCTTGTTTGACTACGGAGATGCCCTCGGAATTGCCTTCCAGATCGCCGATGATTTGCTGGATTATCAAGGCGATGCGTCATCTACCGGCAAGAACGTGGGCGATGATTTCCGCGAAAGGAAACTCACCTTGCCAGTGATCAAAGCAGTGGCCGGTGCCAGTGCGGAAGAACGCGCCTTTTGGCAGCGGACGATTGAAAAAGGCGACCAGCAGGATGGCGATCTAGAACAAGCTCTGGAGATCTTGAACCGCCATGACGCGCTCGAGCGGACCCGCCAGGATGCTCTTGTCTGGACCGAAAAATCAAAGACGGCAATGATGAAGCTGCCGGAACATGATGTGCGGCGCATGCTTCTTGATCTGGCAGATTACGTCGTGGCGCGGTTGGCCTGAACCCTCAGATCGAGGCGGGAGTCTTTCAAAGATTTCTGCCCGAATTTTTTGAAAAATTCGACGTCGCACTGTGATGCCACTCAGTGATATTGAGGCGCATTCAACTGTGTGGCAGCAACCCACCAGGAGGGGTGGCTCTCGCGCAAACGCCCGGCGGCTGACCTTGCTGTTTCCTGATCGTTGTAGATGCCAAAACATGTGCCACCAGAGCCAGACATTCGTGTCAGCAAACACCCTGGCGTTCTTTCAAGCGTGTCAAATACCTGTCTGATCACCGGTTCTTTTTCGATCGCTGGTTCCTGCAGATCATTGCGCATGTCTTTGAGCCACTTGGCAAACTCAGATGGTGTCTCAAAGTACGGCACCCGATCCGGCATTGGGCGGTTCACCTTGTGCTTCAGGCGTTTATACACCTCTGTGGTTAGAACCGGCAGGCGTGGATTGACCAGAACGGCATTCAGTGACGGCAAACCATGGATCGGCGTAACGATATCCCCGATGCCCGTCACCCGAGCCGATTCAGACTGCAAACAGAGCGGCACATCCGCACCCAGCTCAATCCCGTCGCCGGGCACAGGCTTGCCCGAAAATCCGGACAAAATGCGTAAGGTGGCGGCCGCGTCGCCAGGCCCACCGCCCAGACCGGCGGCATGGGGAATATTTTTTTCCAGGACAAAATCCGCTTTCATGCGCATCAATCGAGCAGCGCGTATGACAGTATTATTGTGATCGTCCGGAACGCCGTCCAACATGGCCCCCTCAAGGCTCAACTTGAACGACCCCGGCATCGTGATCGTCATCCGGTCCCCGATATCGGCGAACATGGCCAGCGAATCTATTGTGTGGTACCCATCATCGCGTTGACCAGTGACGTGCAGGGTTAAGGTGACCTTGGCCGGGACAAACGTCTCAACCACCGTCATCCACTACCTCCAATGACTCAGCGTTCTCGTCTTCCAAAACCACGTAAAGCCCGACATCGAGCTTGCGGCGGATCCGATCTGGATCAATATCGGGCGAGGGGTTTTCTTCGTCGACCAGAGACAGCGCGCGGCGCCATTGGAACTCCGCTTCGTTGTAGCGCCCCACCAACCAAAGTACGTCTCCCAGGTGATCATTCACCACCGGGTCAATCGGCATAAGCTCAGCGGCGCGTTCCATATGCACAACCGCTTCTTCATAGCGACCAAGGCGATACAGCACCCAGCCGAGACTATCCACGATGTAGCCACTGTTCGGCTCCGCCGCGACAGCGCGCTCAATCAAATCCAGCGCCTCATCCAGCTTGATCCGCTTTTCGACCAAGGAGTAGCCCAGATAGTTCATCACTTGGGGATGCCCCGGGTTCAGTTCCAGCGCCTTCCGAAAGCCTGCTTCTGCATCGGGCCACTCGCCCAAACGCTCCAGGCTGATGGCGCGGGCGTAATGCACAAACCACTGCTCTTGTCCCAGATCAGAATAGATCCCAATCGCGCGATCATAGGCCTCGACGGCATCGTCAAACCGTTCCAACTGTCGCGACATATCCCCAACGGACACATGAACAAGCGGCAACTCGGGATGCGTGCGCGCCAACTGCTCCAAAACCTCGACCGCTGCGTCAAGTTTTTCAGCGCGGCGCAAGCTTTCGGCACGCCCCATTTCCGCGGCCGCATAGGATGGATGATCCTGCGGCACCGACTTGTAAACAGCCGTGGCCAATTCGTAGCGCTCAAGTGATTCCAAAAGCTCGGCCGTCATCATCACGGCATCGATATGCGACGGGCTCAGATACTCCGCGACCCGAGAATACAGCAGAACGTAATCAGCAGAGGTTTCCGACAATAAGGCGCGGCCCAGGGTGTAGAACACCTCGGCAATACCTTCCTCTGGGGAGCTGATCATGCTGAACGGCGCGATATCGCCCGCGACCAGCACGTCCCTCAATATTTTGATTTCAGGGTCCATGGCCCCGCCAAAGGCATCGTCCAACAGGGCAACCGCTTCTTCGTTGCGCTCCAATTGGCTGAGCGCTTCGGCATGGGCAATCGTGCCGCGGCGCGTGCGCTGTACTGGGCCATCGCTCTCACCCGAGAAGATGTTCACAGCGGCTTCAAAATCACCCACCGAGGCCAGAGCCAGCGCTTTGTGGTAGATGGCAAAGCTTCTCAGGCCGGGCGACTCAGCCACGGTGTCAAACTCTGCCAAGGCGGTGCGCACATCCCCGTTGCTCAGATGTGCCCAGGCCAGGACCAACCCATCTGCAAGGTCCCCGATGCCGCGGTCATCTTGCATGCGGGTAATGACGTCTTCGATCCGGCCATTTTCGACGTCGTCAGCCACCAAGGCCATATGCGCGATATGGCTCAAGAGCCCGTCAGCTTCGATCTTGCGCGACACAGGGATCGCCAGGTCAACCCGCCCGAGCGATATCTGAGCGATCACTGCACTTTCCATAATGGCGGGGTTCGACGGATCTTCCGTCAGGGCACGCGTGAAATACTCTGCTGCCGCCTTGTAGTCATTGTCAAACGTGGCCTGCCGTGCCGCGAGATAAGCGCCAATCGACTCCTCCGCCATAGCAGGGGGAGGCGCAGCATGTGCCAGTCCAAGCACAATCGCGATGATAGAAAGAGAGTTGCGGGTCAAGAAGAGTAGCCTCTGGTTGATAAAGCACAGCGCATAACCTAGTCCTGCGCCTCTCTTAAAGCAATGCAACGCCCCCTGAGGAACGCGCTACGTCATCACTTTGTTGCCAGTTCAGGCAGATTGGTCTCACTTGACGTCCCTCTCGCAGATCGCCGACGGACGGAAGTTGCCTTCTAGTACCCAGGCATTCAAAGCCCCGCGAGAACGCTGATCGTCAAAAGACTGCCCGCGCCCAACACGCAAAGAGCGACCCAAACCCATGGTCTATAGAGCCAAAATATTCTGATCTCATAGTCGGGGTACTGATACACCCAGCCGCCTTCAACAGCTGCACTTTCAAGATCGTCCAGCGTGATCGGCTGGAAGGGGATGACGGTCCCGTCCTTGGAGATCGGGAGCACGCGTCTGTGCTTGGGCGGAGGCTCATCTGCCTTGAAGTGATACTCCCACTGCAAAGTGGACATGTCAGCGCAAAACTTTTCGGCAAACGCCTCCAGAAACTCTGTGGCGTCATCCCCTTCCAAGTGGCACGAACCCAGTACGTCGCTTGCATCAATGAGGTCTTTCGCCTGGCCGCTCATCTGAGCCGCCAGGTTCAAAATCTCTTCCCTCACCGACATGAGTTTACATGTTGGGGTAGTTTGGCCCGTCACCGCCCTGTGGTGTCACCCAAGTGATGTTCTGGCTTGGGTCTTTGATATCACAGGTTTTGCAGTGCACGCAGTTTTGGAAGTTCACCACAAATTGCGGGCCCTCTTCCTTTTCCACCACTTCATAGACACCGGCCGGACAGTAGCGTTGCGCCGGCTCAGCATATTTCCGCAAGTTGTCCATGATGGGCGTCATCGGGTTGGTCAGCTGCAAATGGGCGGGCTGACTTTCCTCATGGTTGGTCATGGAAAAGCTGACATTGGTCAGGCGGTCAAAGCTGAGCTTGCCATCGGGCTTGGGATACTCGATCGGCTCATGAAAGCTGACAGACTCTGTCGCTTCGGCATCCGTCTTGCCGTGCTTGAGCGTGCCAAGAAGGGAAAAGCCGAAGGTGTTGGTCCACATGTCCATCGCACCGAGGCCGAGGCTCGCCAACATGCCGTACTTTGACCATAGCGGTTTGACATTGCGCACTTTCTTGAGATCCTGGCCGATCTCACCGTTGCGCACTTCGCTTTCGTAATCGGTCAGCTCATCGGCGGCGCGCCCGCCCTCAATCGCTTCATGCGCTGCCTCAGCTGCGGCCATGCCGGATAGCATCGCGTTGTGGTTGCCCTTGATGCGCGGCACGTTGACCATGCCCACGGAACAACCCAGCAAAGCCACACCCGGCGCGACCATCTTCGGCATGGATTGGTAGCCACCCTCAGAAATGGCCCGCGCGCCATAAGCAATGCGCTTACCACCCTTGAGCAATTCCGCCACCATCGGGTGATGCTTAAACTGCTGGAATTCCATGTAGGGGAACAAATGCGGGTTCTTGTAGTTGAGATGCACAACGAAGCCCACATAGACCTGATTGTTGTCCAGGTGGTAGATGAACGATCCGCCACCGGCGTTGCTTCCCAAAGGCCAGCCCATCGTGTGGGTCACAGTGCCTTCTTTGTGCTTTGCGGGATCAATCTCCCAGATCTCTTTCATGCCGACGCCGAATTTCTGAGGCTCTTTGCCAGCGGCGAGATCGTATTTGGCGATCACTTCTTTCGAGAGGCTGCCACGCACGCCTTCGGACAGGAAGACATACTTGCCGTGAAGCTCCATCCCCGGCTCATAAGCGGGTCCGGGGGTGCCATCGGGGTTTTTGCCAAACTCACCGGCCACCACGCCCTTCACTTCGCCGTCCTCGCCATAGACCAGCTCTGAACAGGCCATGCCCGGGAAAATCTCAAC
>CAKZYL010000115.1 GCA_937884705.1 uncultured Roseovarius sp.
TGATCATCTCGGTCACGCCCACCTTCGCGTCAAAATGGTTGATACCGCACTTGCCCAGCTTTTCTGCTCAGCACCCGGATATCGATCTGCGCGTTCTGGCTACGGAGCACATGTCGAGCTTTGCAGCAGACGGAATCTATCTTGCCGTGCGTCAGGGCTCTCCTCCGTTTGGCGCAACACTGGAGGTCTGGCCGCTCTTTCGCAGCGAAGCAATCGCTGTTGCAGCGCCGCATGTGGATCTCGTGATTTCGTGGGCTTTGGCAGACGCCTCAGCATCCGAGATCAGATGATCATCGCCGCCACGCGGATGAACACATCGGGCACATCCCTTACGCTATACACACCAGGATTGTTTTGAAGCGTGTAGACAATAAGCCCGCCGGCAACGATCGCCGTAAGGGCTGCCATCCGCGGCGGTCTGCGATCAATAATGGCAGCAATCAGCGATGGCACGGAGAGCACCAGCAGGAAGATCCCAAAGGCCATCATGATGTCAGGATGCATTCCGTTCGCCTCTCGGTGTGGTTGGCCGGTTGATCCGATTAGCCCGGGTCCGTGGAATAGATCAAACTCTCCTGACATGGGGCCACGCGAAGAATATTCGTTGTGCCTGGCACGTTGAACGGCACGCCAGCCGTGACAACGATCTGATCCAAGGCTTCCGCGTACCCCTGCTCTCGCGCCGCGCGGGCAGCCGCCAGAACGGCCATCTTAAACCGCTCCAACGTGTCGGTCATGACACAATTGACGCCCCAAGTCAGCGCGAGCCGCCGCGCGGTGCCGCGATAATTGGTCATGGCTATAATCGGAACGCGGGGCCGTTCACGTGCCGTCAAAAGCGCAGTGGTGCCGGATTGTGTGAAACAGCAAATCGCGCGAATGTCTGTGGCTTCGGCAATCTCTCTTGCCGCCACCACAATACCGTCCGCGACGGAGGTGCGGGCGGCCACCCGGCTGGCTTCTATGATCTGGGTGTAGGTCGGATCGTCTTCCACTTCGCGCGCCACATTGTCCATCGTGGTCACAGCTTCGATCGGGTAGCTGCCAGCGGCGGATTCGGCACTCAGCATGACGGCATCACTGCCTTCGTAGATCGCCGCGGCCACATCAGAGACTTCGGCGCGCGTGGGCATTGGGCTTTCGATCATGGATTCCAGCATCTGCGTGGCCACAATGACTGGTTTGGCCTTGGCACGGCATTTGCGAACCAGACGTTTTTGGATCGGGGGTACGTTCTGAACCGGAAGTTCGACCCCCAGGTCTCCGCGCGCCACCATGATGCCGTCCGAGGCTTCAAGAATGCTATCAAACCATTCCACTGCAGAGGGCTTTTCAATCTTCGACAAAAGCGCCGCACGTCCGTTGACAAGCTGGCGCGCCTCTTCCACGTCTGCCGCGCGCTGCACAAAGCTAAGAGCAAGCCAATCGACGCCGAGTTCACAGACGAATTCCAGATCTTCGCGGTCCTTTTCCGACAAAGCGGCCAGCGGCAACACGACATCGGGTACGTTTACGCCTTTGCGATCAGAGATCGTACCCCCCACAACCACCTCGGTTTCCGCAAAGTCCGCGCCGCATTCGGTGACTTTGAGGCGGATCTTCCCGTCATTGACCAACAAGGACGCACCTGGCTTTAACGCCTCAAAGATCTCTGAGTGGGGCAAACAAACACGGGTCACGTCGCCCTCTTTTGGATCCAGATCGAGCCTGAAGGCTGCGCCGGGCTTCAGCTCTTCTTCGCCCGCTGAAAACGCTCCAACGCGCAGTTTCGGGCCTTGTAGGTCCGCAAGGATCGCGATCGGGCTATCGAGGTCGTCTTCGATCTGCCGAATGATGCGGTGCTTCTCACGGATCGAACCATGATCCCCGTGGCTCATGTTCAGGCGAAACACATCTGCGCCCGCCTCATGAAGCGCGCGAATGGTGTCATATGTGTCCGAGGCCGGGCCAAGCGTGGCGACAATCTTAACGTTGCGGTGGCGTCTCATACGGCGCTCTGTCCTTTATTATTTGAAAGCCGGCGCAGAACGCCGGGCAAAAGGTGGGGCGCGTTATCGCTAACGTGTTCGCCTCTCGCTTATTACGCAATTCCCTTCTGTCCGCAACTGTCATAGACCAACTCATGCGCGTCACCACACGTGGCGATCAGATTTCGAGCAGTCCTACCCCTCGTCAAAAATGTATATGACACCTCAATGACATACACACCATTCCGCATTGAAGGCCAAGACCGGCCTGCGCGGTGGCTGATCACCTGCGATCACGCCGTAAATGTCGTGCCGCCTTGCGTAAACGGGGGGAGTTTGGGTTTGGATCCGGCCGATATGGAACGCCACATCGCCTACGACATCGGTGCCGAAGGGCTGGCCTCTGCATTGGCGGCGTCCTTGGATGCTCCGGCGGTCTTCGCCAATTTCTCTCGGCTGGTGATTGACCCCAACCGTGGCGAGGATGATCCGACCATCTTGATGAAACTATACGACGGGACAATCATACCCGGCAATCGATATGCCGATCATAAAGAGCGGGAGCGGCGGCTTGATCAGTATTACCGACCCTATCATGATGCGGTTGCGCGTCTGGCGGCACGGCAAGAAGACACTGTGATTGTCTCGGTCCATAGTTTTACGCGACAGTTCAGAGGACGCCCGCCAAGACCTTGGCATGTGGGCATTCTCTACAACTCGGATGAACGTCTGACCCGCCCACTGATCAATCGTCTGAGGGCAGAGCCAGATCTGTGCATCGGTGACAATGAACCCTACGATGGCGCTTTGGAAGGGGACGCAATTGAGCGGCACGCGATCTTGCACGGACGCGCCAATGTGTTGATCGAACTGCGCAATGATCTCATCTCAGAGATCCATCACCAAAGAACATGGGCATCACGCCTAGCCCCGATCCTAGAAGCCGCCGCCCGAGACGGCGGAGTTTGAGCGCGTCGTGGGTCAACAAAGCCTCAAAGGTTACACGTCAACAGAGTTTCGAGGCTAAGCGATATCCGCTGACGCTTCGGCTTTCACGCAGTTACGGCCTTGGTGTTTCGCCGCATAAAGCGCGGCGTCGGCTCGCGCCATCGCCTCGTCGGCATGATCTGGATGGTCGAGCACAGCCACGCCAAAACTTCCTGAGATCTGGATTGCGCGACCGTTATGGACCAAGGGCTTTCTTGCCAGCCGCGCGCGCAGGCGCTCGGCAACTTTCACCCCGTCTTCTAGGTTGGTATCCGCTAAAAAGACGATGAATTCTTCACCGCCATAGCGCGCCACCAGATCATCGACCCGACAAAGGGACAAAAACGTGCGGGCCACCTGTTTCAAGGCGGCATCACCAGCGGCATGGCCGTAGGTGTCATTGAACAGTTTGAAATGGTCGATATCAGCCATAATGATCGCGCCGGGCAAGCGTTGCTCTTCCTCTATGTGGTCCATAAAGGCATGTCGATTGAGCAAGCCCGTCAAAAGGTCATGCTTCACCGTTTGTTCCAAATGCGTGTTCAAGCGGTGGATCTCAAGCATGCGGAGGCCAATGAAGAAACTCACTGGCGCAGCAATGATGAAGGATATGAGCATGCCAGGCCAGCGAATTTGGGTGGCGATGTCAAATGGAATAAGGAGCTGTTGCAGTGCCATGCTGCTCAGAATGACGACTGCCGTCACCGCGACAGAAAACGTCCGCACATCCCGTATCGTCCGCAAACGAATGGTCATCCCGTCTCTCCACTAACCCAATGGTTTGATTACAGCGGCGTGATTAACGAATGACGATCAAAACGACGCCAAAAAGGCGCAATTCAATTCGCATTGATCCGAACAGATGTTTGCGGCGCAGGGTGGACCCGCGCCACAAGGCCAAAATGATCCGCGCCCAGCAGGGGGCGTGTTTCCACATAACCGCCGCCCGGGGCAAAGACATGGTCTATTGCAAGAGGTACACTGCCAATGAGAAACGTGGTCCGCGCCGGGGTAGAACGCTGCGTTCCAGACGCTTTGGCCACCTGCATCAATGCGTGTGACCACGGCACCATGTTGAAATCACCTCCGATCAAGAAGGGATGCTCAAATTTGCGCAGATCTGACGAAAGCAGCTTGAGCTGAGCCGCCTGATTGCGCGGAAAAGGCCAGGACAAATGCACTGCCGCGACATGATGAGGGCCCGATGGCAAATCAACGGTTATCAAGGCCATGCCATAATCAATACGGCAATAACCGTCATCTATAGGCTCCAATCGGCTCAGAACCGCGACACCACTAAGCGATGAAAAGCGGCATAAATGCTGATACGGATATGCCGTCTTCAATGCATGCAAAAGCGCCTCTCCTTGCTCTGAGACCTCTTGCAGTGTCACGAAATCTGGTTTGGCTGACAGAATATCGGCCGCAAGCAACGAAAGTTCTGCGTTCCAGTGCAGAACATTTTTTTGGTAGATTGTCACAGGGCCTGGTTCGGTTACGGGGATCCTGTGCCACAGCGCGGATCCAAGACCGAGCAGGGCCGTGCCGATAAGAAAGGTTTGAGCATAACCGCCTCGCGGAAGCGCCAGAACGCAAACCAAAAGCACAAGGCAGAAACCGATGCGAAACACCGCCAGGCTGTCTCCCAGAGGATGCACCGCGCCCATGAAACTCATGGCGAGGGCAGCCACGACCAGTCCTATGAAAACTCGTATCACTCGCATGTCACATCTCTCACCTTGCCGTGACATAGGCGTCACACGACTGGTGCAATCCTGCAGCGTTCCCTACCTTCGATCACGGCCAAGGGAAAGGAGTACCCATGCCCACAGAACGCATCACCTTTTCCGGACACAGCGGCGAGACACTCGCCGCGCGGCTTGATCTGCCCGACGGGCCTGTCCTGGCGACGGCTCTTTTCGCGCATTGCTTTACCTGTTCCAAGGATATCCCGGCTGCGCGACGCATATCGGCCCGGCTCGCGGGGGCGGGTATCGCTGTTCTACGATTTGACTTCACAGGCCTCGGGCATTCAGGTGGCGAGTTCGAAAACACCACCTTTCGCACCAACATTGATGACCTCCTAGAGGCGGCAAAAGCACTTGAGGCGCGCGGCATGGGCCCACAAATGCTGATCGGGCACTCACTTGGTGGCGCGGCCGTCCTGGGGGCAGCCCGCCAGATTGAAAGCGTGCGCGCCGTTGTGACCATTGGGGCCCCATTCGATCCCGGCCATGTGACGCACAACTTTGGCGGCGCCCTTGAGGATATAGCGGCAAAAGGCGCCTCTGAGGTCATGCTAGGTGGCCGGCCAATACGCATCGGACAAAACTTTGTGGAGAATGTGAAAGCCGAACACCTGGAAGGTGAGATCGCCAACCTCAAGCGCGCGCTCTTGGTGCTTCATGCGCCCAGAGATGCCACTGTCGGCATTGAGAATGCCAGCGCAATCTTTCGGACCGCCAAGCATCCCAAGTCTTTTGTCACGCTGGACAATGCTGATCATTTGATCAGCGCTCCAGAAGACGCCGAATACGCGGCTGAGCTGATCGCAACCTGGGCGACGCGCTATCTCGACCTGCGTCCGCCGGCCCCGCCTCCGGACACACCAGAAGGGATTGTTCGCGTGCGAGAGGCCGATCCCAACGGGTTCTTGCAAGATGTGAATGCAGGGCCAAAACACCATGTTTTTGCCGATGAGCCAGAGGCCTATGGCGGCACCGATCGCGGGTTGACGCCCTATGGGTTTCTAACAGCCGGGCTGGGTGCGTGTACGTCCATGACCATTCGCATGTATGCCCGCCGCAAGGGATGGCCTCTGACCCAGGTCCAGGTAGATGTGAGCCACGACAAAGTGCACGCGCAAGATGCGGGGCATCAACCGGGCGGCAAAGCAGATACGTTTCGCCGTGTGATCACCCTCGACGGAGATTTGAGCGAAGAACAGCGGCAGAAGCTTCTGGAAATCGCTGATCGGTGCCCAGTGCATCGCACCTTGGAAAGCAGCGCATTGATCAAAACCCAGCTTGTGTGACTTGTAACGCATCCCCATATCCGCTTTTACACGCCCGAAAGGGATGACGGGGGACGCGTGAACGTTCTTGCATCAGAAATGACGGTCGGGTCATGAACACCTTCTTGGTGCTTGTCGTTGCCATGGCACTGGACGGCGCTTTGGGAGAGCCGAAATGGCTGTGGGACAGGTTCCCGCATCCGGCGGTGTTGATGGGGCGAGCCGTTGGGTATCTAGACAAGACATTGAACAACGGCTCATCACAGTGGGTCAAAGGTGTGCTGACCCTGATCATTTTGGTCGCTGGCGCATGGCTGCTAGGCGTGATCCTGGCACAGTTTGGCTGGCTGGTTGAGGTGATCGTCGCGGCGGTCCTTCTGGCTCAGAAATCGCTGGCACAACATGTCACGGCGGTTGCAGACGCGCTCCGGATCTCGGTGCAAGACGGACGCATGGCCGTTGCTCAGATTGTGGGACGTGATACCTCGGATATGGATGGCCCGGCCGTTTCACGGGCCGCAATTGAGTCGGCGGCTGAAAATTTCTCTGACGGGATCATCGCGCCGGCCTTTTGGTTTCTTTTAGGCGGGCTGCCGGGGATACTCATTTACAAAGTCACCAACACAGCTGACAGCATGATCGGCTATCGCACACCTAAGCATGAAGAATTTGGCTGGGCGGCGGCGCGGTTTGATGATGTGCTCAATCTCGTTCCAGCGCGTCTGACGGCGGCCGGGATTGCCGCGCTCTACGGTCATCTTGCGCAGTTTTCAGACATCTCTGAGAGCGCGCTGCAGCATCGCTCACCCAACGCCGGGTGGCCTGAGGCCGCAATGGCGCAAGTCTTGGGCGTCGCTTTGTCGGGACCGCGATCCTACGACGGCGAAATGCGCGACTTTCCCTACGTGAACCCGGAAGGCAAGCATGACGTTGGACCGGACGACATTGACGGCTCTGTCAGCGTCCTTTGGCGGGTTTGGGTGGCGGTCCTGATACTGTGCACGCTTGCAGGTGTCGTCATCGCCTAGAACGTGATCGTTTACCCGGTTTCCACTTAGAAAATTGCCGACTACACTCTGAAACACTCATTTCATTAACGAGGGTAAGATGAAGCTATTTTCCACCACAGCCGCCGCAATCATTTTCAGCGCCACGAGCGTTTTGGCGCAACAATGCGGCGGTTCCTTTTCGGGATTTGTGCAAGATATGAAGGCCGAGGCGGTGTCGCGCGGACACAACCAGAACACGGTGGACAGTTTCTTTGCCTCGGTAGGTCAGGACAGCGCGGTGTTGCGGGCGGATCGAGGCCAGGGCTTCTTTCAAAAACCATTTACGGATTTCGCGCGACAGTTGATTTCGGCAAATCGGCTGAACACCGGGATCGCTAAAGGCCGTCAGTTTTCAAACGTGTTTGACAGTGTTGAAAGCCAATTTGGCGTCAGCCGCGGCGTGCTTTTGGCGTTTTGGGCCTTTGAAACCGATTTTGGCGGCTTTCAGGGCGATTTCAACACGTTGAATGCGCTGGTGACGCTGAGCCATGATTGCCGCCGCCCGCAGCTCTTCCGTCCACAGGTATTTGCGGCGCTGAAGCTTTTCGAGAAAGGCAACTTTGACCCGCAGCGCACGACGGGGGCCTGGGCCGGTGAGATTGGCATGGTGCAGATGCTGCCGCAAGACATTCTCGACAATGGCGTCGACGGAGATGGCGACGGACGGGTGGATCTGAAACGCTCTGCGCCCGATGCGCTTATGTCTGGTGGCAAAATGCTTCAGCACCTTGGTTGGCGGGCTGGAGAGCCATGGCTGCAAGAGGTCGTGCTGCCTGCGAATTTGGATTGGTCTAAAACAGGGCTGCGCACGCAGATGAGCGCATCTGAGTGGGCCGCCCTTGGGGTGCGCGGGCGCAATGGCCAATTGGCCGGGAACCTGCCAGCAAGCATCATTGTCCCGCAAGGTCGCAAGGGGCCGGCCTTCATCGCTTATCCGAACTTCCGGGTGTATTTTGAATGGAACCAATCGTTCACCTACGTGCTGACGGCCGCTTACTTTGCAAACCGTCTGCAGGGCGCACCGGTCTTTGATGCAGGCGCGCCGGAGCCCGGGCTCGGCAGTGGGCAGATGAAGGCGCTTCAGCAAAAGCTGCAGGCGCGGGGATTCAATGTGGGAAAGATTGACGGCATCCTTGGCGCAGGCACGCGGGCGGCTGTGCAGGATGTGCAAAAGCAGCTTGGCATGCCCGCAGATGCCTGGCCCACGGCGGCGCTTTTGAACAGGCTTTGAGCGAGGGCTCTGCCCCCAACGGCAAAGCTTCGGGCTTTGCCGCTTCCCCAGGGGTATTTGAGAAAAGAAAGAAGCTCGGGTTTGGATGCTGACGCCTTTGAGATTTTCCTGACGGTTCAGCCGGGGCTCGAGGCTGTTCTGGAAGAAGAAGCGCGCGAGGGCGGATTTGCTGTCGCCGGGTCTGTGTCTGGTGGCGTGCTCTTGTCCGGCGGGTGGCCAGAGGTGTGGCGCGCCAATCTCAGCTTGCGGGGCGCAGGGCGCGTCTTGGTGCGGGTGGCACAGTTTCGTGCAATGCATCTGGCGCAACTTGATAAGCGCGCGCGTAAGGTCGCGTGGGGCGCGGTTCTGCGCAAAGATGTGGCCGTGAAGGTGGACGCGACCTGTCGCGCCTCAAAGATCTACCACAACAAGGCGGCCGCACAGCGGGTGGCGCGAGCCATCAATGAAGAGCTCGGCGCGCCGGTCGAGGCCAAAGCCGCGTTGCGCATTATGGTGCGGATCGAGGATGATCTGTGCACGATCAGCCTCGATACGTCGGGCGCGCCGTTGCATCAAAGAGGGTTGAAACAAGCCGTCAGCAAGGCGCCCATGCGCGAAACACTGGCCGCGCTTTTTCTCAGGCAATGCGGATACCGGCCCGGCGAGCTTTTATTCGATCCGATGTGTGGATCAGGCACCTTCGTCCTTGAAGCCGCAGAAAGAACCGCCGGTCTCATGCCCGGGCGCGCGCGGTCTTTTGCCTTTGAGCAGTTGGCAAGCTTTGATCCGGCACAGTGGGCCGATTTGCAGCAAGAAACGCCCAAGATGCAGGATGGCGTGATCGGCTTTGGCAGCGACCGCGACCAAGGCGCGACCCAATTCGCGGTGGCGAATGCAGAGCGGGCGGGCGTTGAGGCCCTTTGCAAGTTTCAGTGCGCGCCGGTCAACGCGGCTACCCCGCCAGACGGCCCTGCCGGGCTTGTCATGGTCAATCCGCCTTATGGCGCGCGGATCGGGAACAAGAAACTGCTTTACGGTCTCTATGCGGCGTTCGGAAATGCAATGCGCACCTCATTTCAAGGCTGGCGCGTGGGTCTGGTGACGTCAGAGACCGGCCTTGCCCGGGCAACGGGTTTGCCGTTCGGCCCACCCGGGCCTTACATCGACCACGGCGGGGTAAAAATTCGGCTCTACAAAACAGGCACGATCACCTGAGCTTCACGAAGATGTAACCTGAGTGATCCAAGTGCTTTGATGCGGGAAACGCCTTAAAACAAGGCGTTTCGAAAACGCGCATCTTGGTCAAGACAAACACGTGACACACTTCTGACACGGTCCTGCACGGCCTGGTCGCGACACCTCACAGCGGATTGAATCGGTTTGACCCCTCAGGTCATCGATACCTGTCATCTTGCGGTCTAATTCGCTTTTAACACTAACGCGCGACCCCGGATGACAGCCATGAGACAAGCCATCGAGCTTCGAAAAGTGACCGCTGACAGCACGCCTCAAAGCATGCGGACAGCGCTTTGGGGCGTTGCGGCAGCGTGGGCCGCGGTGATGATCTATGCGGCGGCTAACCCGATTGTGGTCAGCCTTGTCGATCTTGGAGCCATGCTACCGGTGGAGAACGGTCGAAACGCGCTGACGTTTTCCAACCTCTACTTTCTGGGCACGCTGATCTCGGTTGTGCCGCTGGCCTATATTTTTCGCAACGATTTGAAGCCTGTTCGTGTCGGGCGTTTACACCGCAGAGATTGGGGTCTCCTGACGCTGTCGGCGTTCTTGTCGTCCGCACTGACACCCGCGCTTTTCTTTGTAGCTTTGGCGCACACAAGCGTCAGCAACGTGACACTGATCAGCCGCATTGAACCGCCACTCTTCCTTTTGGGGGCACTCTTTTTGTTGGGAGAGCGGATTGAGCCGCGCGCCCTTTTTGCAGCGCTCATCGCCCTTACCGGGGCTCTCCTGATCATCTCCGCACAACATCCGGGAAAGGTCCAAGACGGATGGGCCGGCTTTGGCCTTGGAGAGATGGCGGCGCTGGCGGCAACCCTGTCCTATGTTGCGTCGACCTTGGTGTCTCGCGCCGGGCTCAAACGCGTGCCGCTCGGCCTGTTTTCGGTCTACCGAGCAGTGGCAGGTGGTTTGATCTACTTTTCTGGGGCCTGCATCCTCTATGGCCCGGCCGTTTTCCAAGATCTCTTTGCCCCTATCCTGTGGCAGTGGGTATGGGTCTATGCAGGCATCGTTTTGGTGTTGGGACAGCTTTTATGGGCCCTGGCCCTGAAGACCGCCAGGGCCAGCACGATCTCTCTTGCAGCATCATTTGCACCGCTGGCAGCTGTGCTGATCGCGATGGTATTTCTTGGAGAGGATCCTGGCCCGGCCCTGTTGCCGGGGGCCGCGATGATATTGATCTCTATCGCGTGGGGTCAGCGTTTGTTTGATCGCGACCTGAGGGTCGACGAAATGGTCACCGTGCAGGTTAAGCGACCATCGCCTCGGCCTTCTTGAGGTCGACCGACACAAGCTGGCTCACGCCCTGTTCGCCCATGGTCACACCGAAAAGGCGGTCCATCCGGCTCATAGTGACGGCATGGTGGGTGATGATCAGGAATCGCGTCTCAGTCCTGCGGCACATTTCATCCAAGAGATCGCAGAACCGTCCCACATTGGCATCGTCCAGCGGCGCGTCCACCTCGTCTAACACGCAAATCGGCGCCGGATTGGCGAGGAAGACGGCAAAGATCAGGGCAAGCGCGGTGAGCGTTTGCTCGCCGCCTGACAGAAGCGAAAGCGTGGCCAGTTTCTTGCCCGGTGGCTGACACATGATCTCAAGACCCGCCTCAAGCGGGTCATCACTTTCGACCATCACCAGATTGGCATCGCCACCACCAAAGAGATGCTTGAAGAGAACGTTGAAGTTCGAATTCACCTGCTCAAAAGCCGTCAGCAGACGTTCCCGGCCTTCGCGATTGAGCGATGCGATACCGTTGCGAAGGGTGCGGATCGCCTCCTCAAGATCTTCTTTTTCGGCCACAAGCGCATTGTGCTCTTCTTCGACCTCGCGGGCATCCTCTTCGGCGCGCAGGTTGACCGCGCCCAAAGCATCCCGTTGGCGCTTGAGACGGTTCACATCGCTTTCAACCTTATCAGCGGACGGCATGTTGTCAGGATCGGCGTCCAGCTTCTCCAGCAAGGCTTCGGGCGTTGTGTCTTGGTCTTCTGAGATCCGATCCCGCGCCAAACTCTGCGTTTCACGCGCGGCCTCCGTGCGGGCCTCGCTTGCGGCGCGCATTTCTCTGGCCTCGGAAGCGACGCGTTCGGCCTCTCTTTCAGCTTGCACAGAATGGCGAAGCGCGCTTTCGCCCTGGGTCAAATCATCTGTGGCTCTCGCCTTGCGCGTCTCGGCCGTGGTGATCTGGCCGTTCAGGTCGACACGCTGATTGGCGAGCTCTTCGGGTTTGGCACGCGCGTCTTCCAGATCGTCTTGCGATTGGACCTGCCGCTCTTGCAATTCTGCACTGCGCGCCTCTGCCGTGGCCAGGCGGTCGCGCCAGCTCTTGACCTCTTTGACAATCTCGGTAGACCGACGCACCCGAGCCTCGCCTTCCCGGCGCAGCTCATCGTGACCGGCGCGTTTGGTCATCATGGTCAGGCGCGCAGCCTCGACCGTCAGTTTCACATCGTCAACTCTTGCACGCGCGTCACCCAGATCTTCCAGGCCATCGAGACCTTTCTCCGCCTCTGCAAGCGCCTGCCGCGAGGCGATAGCCTCTTCTTCGTGACGGGCCACTGCAAGGCCAAGCGCCTCAAGCCGAGAGCCGGCAAGGTTGCGATCCGCTTCTGCCCGCGACAGAGCGCGATTGGCCTCGTTCACAGCCGTGTCAGCCGTCCGGCGGGCATCGCGGGCCTGTTGATCAGCGGCCACCAGCTCCTTCAAGCGCGCCCGCAGCGTGTCGTGAGCGCGTGCTGCACCTTCCGCGCGCGCTGTGGCATGGCTCAGTTGCTGTTTGAGCTCTTCCAAACG
Source organism: uncultured Roseovarius sp. (assembly GCA_937884705.1). Taxonomy (GTDB): domain Bacteria; phylum Pseudomonadota; class Alphaproteobacteria; order Rhodobacterales; family Rhodobacteraceae; genus Roseovarius. The sequence goes on from CAKZYL010000115.1 coordinate 12,260, forward strand.
GTTCAGTTGCTGCAAACGGAGCGCTGCCGCGGATGGCGCATCTTCCGCCCAGGCGCGATAGCCATCCCAGCGCCACAAATCGCCTTCCATGCTGACAAGTCGTTGCCCCGGTTGCAGCCCGGCTTGCAATTCGGGACCAGCTTCTGCGTCCACCACGCCGATCTGCCCCAAACGACGGGCCAGGACGCCGGGCGCGCGGACATGATCCGAGAGCGGCGCAACACCTTGCGGTAAAGATTGTGCCGCATCATAATCCGGCAATACTGTCCAACCCGAGGGGCCGTCGACTTCAACCTGAGGGGCGCGTAAATCATCCGACAAAGCCGCACCCAATGCTTTCTCATAGCCACCGGTGACGTTCAAAACATCCAGAATTTGCCCACCTTCGGCTGTATCCCGCTCCACCAGACGGGCCAAGGCCGTCACCTCAGCCGACAGCGCGCTGACCTCCCCTTCCGCAGAGGACCGCTCCGCACGGGCATCGGCCTCGCGCGATTGCGCATCGGCCTGCGCTTCGTCGGCCAGGGCCAGGGTTTCCTCGGCACTCGTCGCTGTTTTGACCGCGATCGCTTCGGCTTTTAGGGCCGTCTCATATGCATCTTGTGCGGTGGTCACGGCCGCTTTGGCTGTTTCGGCGGCCTCACGCGCGCGCAGCGCCTCAGATTCGCTTTTCTCCAAGGTCGTGCGATTGTCGTGCACCAAGCGCTGCGAGGACTGATGGCGCGCCGCCAGACGGGCGACGTCTTCTGTGAGTTGACTGAGCTCGGTTTCGCGCTGTTGAAGGATTGCAGCGGAATCTTTGGCTTCTGCATCTGCAGCGGCAAGTGCGTCTTCGTGTCCGTCTTCGGCGGCACTCAGCTCTTCGGCCTCGGCCTCCAGCCGCGCGATCGTTTCGCCCGCATCGCGGTTCAGGTTTGCTTCACGCTCCAGATCCAGGCCAAGCTGTTCGATCCGGTTTTCAAGCGTCTCTATGCGCCCGACAGCCGCAGTTTCCTGCTCGCTGAGCGAATCAAAAGCGACCTGAAGCCGCTGCAGCACCGCGGCTGCGATCGCCTCTTCTTCACGAAGCGGGGGCAGTGCGGTTTCTGCTGTTTCGCGCAGCTTCGCCGCATCACGCGCATTTCCTTCCGCCCGGGCCGCAGCTGTTGTGCGATCGCGCAAATCGTCTTCGGCGCGCAAGCGTGCGTCTTCCGCTTCTCTCCAGCGTCGATACAGCAAGAGCCCTTCAGCATGGCGCAACTCTTCACCGATCGCGCGATAGCGGGCCGCCTGCTTAGCTTGCCGCGCCAACTGCGCCAATTGCGCCGCCAGTTGTTCGATCACGTCATCCACGCGGGTGAGATTGGTCTCAGCCCCGTTGAGTTTCAGCTCCGCCTCATGGCGGCGCTGATAGAGGCCAGAGATGCCCGCCGCCTCTTCCAAAACGCGACGGCGCGCTTTCGGCTTGGCGTTGATCAGCTCAGAGATCTGACCCTGCCGCACGAGCGCTGGCGAGTGCGCACCAGTTGAGGCATCCGCAAACAGCATCTGAACATCGCGGGCACGGACATCCTTGCCGTTTACCTTATAGGCAGAACCCACATCCCGCGTGATACGGCGGACAATTTCAAGGTGATCGGCATCGTTGAACGCAGCCGGTGCCAAGCGATCCGAATTGTCGATATGAACTGAGACTTCCGCAAACCCGCGCGCCGGGCGCGTGGCGGCACCCGCAAAGATGACATCTTCCATGCCAGCGCCGCGCATCGAGGTGGGGCGGTTTTCCCCCATGACCCAGCGCAAAGCCTCAAGCAGGTTGGACTTGCCACAGCCGTTAGGGCCGACCACGCCCGTAAGCCCGCCTTGAATGAACAAGTCGGTAGGGTCAACGAAGCTTTTGAACCCGGTCAGCCTGAGCTTTGAAAACTGCACGTTGTGTCCTGCGGCCCCTTCGATGCCATACGTGTCGCCGATTCCGATCTTGGCACCTATAGAGAGGGTCAGCGCCTCAGGCTGTCAATGCAAAACCCCACGATATGGAAAGCGATTTAGGCTTATCCACAAGATATTGCGCAAAATCGTCGTCTATTCATCCCTGAGGTTACGGCTCCGTCCAGCGAAACACATCCCCATCAGATGTAACCTTGCCAATCGAGGGCAGTGTGAAATGGCTGCCAATCACGGTCAGATCCCGTGCGACACATGTCTCCAACAGCGTCCTGCGAGATGCCACGGCGAGATCTGGATCCGAGTCGAACTTGAATTGCCAATGGGGATGCTGGCACTGCGCGGTCGAATGCAAAGCATCTCCGGTCAGAACGGCCTCCTGACCTTGACTGCTCAAAAGCACGGAAACATGGCCAGGGGAATGGCCGGGCGTTGCCAAAAGCGAGATCTGATCATTGTGCGGGAAGTCAGCACCGATACGATCAACCAGCCCCGCCTCAATGACCGGCGCAAGGCTTTCATCATAGATTGCCAGGCCGCGTCCGCTGAGCATCTCCACATCTGCGTCCGGCATAAGATATCTGGCGTTCGGGAACGTTGGGATCCAAGCGCCGTCCCGCAGGGTCGTATTCCAACCCACATGATCCGTGTGCGAATGGGTGAAGACAACGAAGTCCACGTCTTGAGGGGCAATCCCCGCTGCGGCCAAAGCCGACAGAAAACGGGTGTCGGTCAGATCGCTCCAAAAGGGCAGCGACTTTGACGTTTTGTGGTTGCCAATGCCGGTATCAACCAGCACGACTTGGTCGGGTGTTTTCAAAAGATAGGCCTGCACCGGCAGAATGATCCGACCAGACCCGGCATCAACGGTTCCAGGGGCAAGATCTTCCATGATCTGTGCAACATCGGGTGGCGCATTGGGGAAAAGCTCCTCCGGCGGCAAAAACAAACCCTGCCATTCCAGGATACGCCAAACCTCAATCTCTCCAATCCGGCACAACATGATCGCCCACCTTTGCATTGATCCCGTGATGGCGAACGTGGACCAAGCCCACAGCCTTTGCCAAGCCCCAATTCCAAGAAGCGCCGCCCACATCTCTCAAGAGGTCGCAATCCGTCTTGACGGCTTTGACACCGCAGCACATACCAAACCGGTAAGGTTCCTGAAGCGCGACGCGCCAAGGGATGAAATGGGAATGACGTGACCGCGGACCCAAATCGGGCGCTCAATCGTCAGCCGCCCCCGCGACTGTGAGCGGAGAGCCCCTGCCACATGCCACTGGGATACGCACCCGGGAAGGCGGCAGATCAGGCCATGACCCGCAAGCCAGGAGACCAGCCCTACGCCTATGAAACCGCCTCGGGTGAGAGGCGCAGGAGGAGACGGAAGATGACCCACTGGTCTTTGGAAGGTATGCCGGACGATGGCAGGACACCTGATGAGGTGGCGTCAGGGCTTTTGCGCCCATGTGGATTGCTTACATAGGAATGAAAGGAGCTCGGTCGCGGCGCGGCACAGCTTGGGTGAGGATAGAATGCCAAAGACACTTGTCTTTTTGATAATTGGCCTCTTCTTCGGCACGGGCCTGGGCTTTCTTTTCGCGGCCACGGGCTCTGATCCTATGAGCGACCACGCCATGGGGTCCACCGATAGTGCCGTTCATGACCATTCCGCCCATGACCATGCGGCCATGGACCATGATCATAGCCGGCTTAGGGATGTGACCGGCCCCGCGCCATCGATCAGTCTCGTGTTCCATCCTGATGGGCGGCAAAGCCGTAACCTGGAAATGCAGGTTGAGAATTTCGCCTTCGATCCTCTCGCCGTGAATGGCGCGCATATCGAAGGACAGGGGCATGCCCATGTCTACATCAACAACATCAAAATCGGCCGCGCCTACGGGCCATGGATGCATCTTGAAGCCCTGCCTGTCGGCACGCATGAAGTACGCGTCACTTTGAACTCAAATGATCACAGTCAACTCGCCGTGGATGGCACGCCCGTCGAGGCTGTCGAAACACTGGTCATCGAATAAGGACACCAGACAATGCCCGCAAAAATCCCCGCCACTGTGGTGACCGGTTTTCTTGGCGCCGGGAAAACGACGCTGATCCGTCACATGTTGGAAAACGCCAATGGCAAACGCATCGCGCTCATTATCAACGAGTTTGGCGACCTGGGCGTCGATGGCGGCATCCTGAAGGGCTGCGGCATCGAAGGCTGTGCCGAGGAAGACGTTATGGAGCTTTCAAACGGCTGCATCTGCTGCACCGTGGCCGAAGATTTCGTGCCGACAATGGAAAAGCTGCTCGACCGTCCAGAGGCACCCGATCACATTGTGATCGAAACGTCCGGTCTTGCGTTGCCGCAACCTCTGGTCCGGGCGTTCAACTGGCCTGAGATTTCCACGCGCGTCACGGTCGACGGTGTGGTCACAGTCGTCGATGGTAAAGCCGTATCAGAGGGGCGCTTTGCCCACGATGTGGCCGCCGTGGATGCGCAGCGCGCCGCGGACGAAAATCTCGATCACGAAACACCCCTGTCAGAGCTTTTTGAAGATCAGGTGGCCTGCGCCGACATGATCGTGGTGAACAAAGCCGATCTTTTGGGTGAGGCAGAAACCGGGGAGCTTGTTGGAAAACTGAAAGATGAGTCCCGCGCCGGCGTTCAGGTTGTCCGCGCCACGATGGGCGCGCTGCCTCTCGATGTCCTGCTCGGACAGGGGATCGGGTCAGAGGCTGACATGGATGCGCGGGGCGAAGTGCACCACCATCATCATGACGATCACCACCATGACGATCATGATCACGACCACCACCACGATCATGACCATCACCACGATCACGCGCATCATCACCACCACGACCATGATCACGACGCGTTTGAGAGCTTTGTGGTCACTCTTGGAGAAGTGGAGGATCCGGTTGCTTTTGCTGAACAGGTGGCCGATGTCATCCGCACCCACAATATTCTACGCCTGAAAGGCTTCGCCGCCGTGGCTGGGCGCCCAATGCGCATGACGCTGCAAGCTGTGGGTCCGCGCGTGGC
>CAKZYL010000116.1 GCA_937884705.1 uncultured Roseovarius sp.
GCATAATTGTCCAAAAACTGAGCTAGGCCGACCGCATGAAGCTGTATTCCAAATGTGAAAGACGTTTGTTGTGAACGGCTCAGTCCCGCGTTCAAGGCCGTTCGAAACTGATCCTTTACGACGTCGCTACCTGACCCGATCAGGACGATCTTACCGGCCAAAACATCTATTGGTGTATCTTCCATGACGTCACGCAGCGAGATCGTCTGGACAACCGGCAGCGCATTTTCAAAGTCGATCAACACCTGATACCCGGCTGCATCCACTGACATATACGCACCGAAGGTTTCATCTATAGGCGGCAGATCGGTTTGTCCAAATGCCAAAACAGCGGGATCTGAAGCACTCGCGGATGGCTGTATCTCACCTTGGGCCAACAGAGCCACGCGATATGCAAATGAGAGTTCCAGATCATCTGCGGTCGCGACCATCATCAGGGCGCGACGGGCTGTGCCATCTTTATCTATTGGGAAATCGGCAAAGCCATCGCGATTGTCCTCAGAGACGGCAGCAGGCGCTCTTGACCCACTACCTGGCTGCGCAAAAAGACGAGATATCCACACAACCCTGGGATCGACTTGGACGGCGTCTAACGCCGCCGAAGCGTCGCCCAGCGGCTCTTCTCGGAAGAGATCTATGCCCAGTACTTTGGGATTAGCCGAAAGAATGCGCTCGGCGGCCTCAGAAAGAATGCGGTCAGGCAAAGGCCACCCGAAGCGCTCTATATCGTCATCATCGATGAGAACGACCGTTATGTCCTGCCTGATTTCATCGCCCAAAACCGCAGATTGCACAGTATCAAACAGTCGCAGTTCGACGGCCTCTAACCACGTGAGATGCCGGGCGCCTAAAACGAGGATCACAGATATGAGGGCTGTGACCAACCATCCATGCTTTAAAGGATCGAGGGCAAGCTTCGTCATACTAGGCACATAGGGAACAAATCGGGTATCAAAACAACCTGCCTTGATGCATCTTTACGCCAAGTAAATTCCACCAAATCGTTCTTTGCAAAGACTAAATTCACTTCGGCGAGAACAATGGGCTACACGGGGCGCGCATGCGGTCTTCGACCAACGGACATCTTGCTGCGTTTTGTCCTGACAGGTGTCCCCATGACCAATGCGCCGAACCCCATCCAAGTCGCCAGAAAAGCGAGGAACATCTCCCTTTTCAGAAAGGCAATGCGTGCCGTTTTCAGGTGGTTGCACGTCCCGAAGCTTCATGATGTCGTTTTGCCTGCAAACCCGGTTCTATGGGATGACAACCAAGCGCCTGCGTTCAAACACCTGTCCTTCCCAATGAAACTGGTCCATGACGGGATGACGATCTAAGCGAGGAGAGACCTAGAACATCGACCATCTACGGGACATGCCATTGCGGTGCGGCCGCCAATGATACGGGTGAGCGCGCCGCGGATCGTCCGGGCCTTTTGGGGTGGTTCAATATCCTCCGCGCTCAGAGGTATTCCAGCGGGGCGGTTGGCC
>CAKZYL010000117.1 GCA_937884705.1 uncultured Roseovarius sp.
GAACAGGTTGTGGCATTGACGATACCGCTCATTTCGGTGCAGGCACGGCGAACATTGCGATGAGGTTAGAAAAATCCATGCGAAACTCAAGCCGATCCGAAGTTGATCCCTTTATCGTGATGGACGTCATGGAAGCCGCGCGCAAAGCCGAAGCCTCGGGCCGACACATCATTCACATGGAAGTGGGCCAGCCCGGCACGGCGGCACCAGTTGGTGCGCGAGAGGCCTTGGCGGCGCAGATGCATCAAGATCCCATGGGCTATACCGTCGCCTTGGGGCTGCCCGCGCTCAGGGCGCGCATCGCTCAGCTTTATCAGACGTGGTACGGAGTTGGGCTCAACCCCGACAGGGTGATCGTGACCTCGGGATCATCGGGTGCGTTCCTCTTGGCCTTCACGTCGCTTTTTGACAGTGGCGATCGGGTGGGCATCGGCGCGCCGGGCTATCCCAGTTACCGCCAAATTCTCAAAGCTTTGGGGCTGGTGCCGGTTGATATTCAGACCGCACCAGAAAACCGATTGCAACCTGTGCCAAGCGATTTGGCAGGGTTGGATCTGGCCGGGCTCATGGTGGCCAGCCCAGCCAATCCGACGGGCACAATGCTGGATCATGGGGCTCTGAAAGCGCTGATTGAGGCAAGCCACGAGGCGGGTGCGGCGTTCATCAGCGATGAGATTTATCACGGCATCGAATATGAGGCCAAAGCCGTGACCGCGCTTGAAATCAGCGACGAGACCTACGTGATCAACTCGTTTTCCAAGTATTTTTCCATGACGGGCTGGCGCATCGGCTGGATGGTTGTGCCTGAGGCGCATATCCGCACGGTGGAGCGTCTGGCGCAAAACATGTTCATTTGCGCCCCCCATGCCAGCCAGGTGGCCGCGCTTGGCGCGATGGACTGCGACGCGGAGTTGCAGGCCAATATGGATGTCTACCGCGCCAACCGCGCTTTGATGCTGCAAGGTCTGCCCGAGGCAGGGTTTGATCGCATCGCGCCGCCAGATGGTGCCTTTTATGTCTACGCGGACGTGTCTCATTTGACAGATGACAGCCGCGCTTTCGCCGCAGAGATCCTCGACGCCGCAGGGGTCGCCGTGACGCCGGGGCTCGACTTTGATCCGGTGCGCGGGGCGGGCACGTTGCGGTTTTCCTATGCGCGCAGCACAGATGACATCGCGGAAGGGCTCAAACGGCTCAAGGCGTTTATGGCCGCGCGGTCCTGATCCTATGCCTTGGTTGCTGGAAATGTCGGGGGTGTTTTCAAAAAGAAAGAAGCTGTGAGAGTGGTAGGCAAGAGCGGGCCTGTCGTGTATGATGTTAAGACAGACCGATAAAAAAACGGCAGAGCAGTATGATCAGGCTTTTATGCATTTTGGCGGTGGCGCTTGCGCTATCGGCGCCTCGGGTGTCGGCAGCGCAGGATTTGACCGGTTTGGCGCGGGTGATCCAAGATCAATCCGTGATGACAGACAGGCCCGGCGGCGTGGAGATCACGCTTGAGTTGACGCAAGGCGTGCCATTCCGCGTGTTCACCCTGGCCGAGCCGGAACGGCTTGTGATGGATTTCCGCGAAGTGGACTGGACCGGCGTTGATGCGGGCGCGCTTGATCAATCAGAGCATGTCTTTGCCGTGCGCATGGGTGGGTTTCGACCTGGATGGTCGCGCATGGTTGTCGACCTCAATGGCCCGTTTTCGGTTGAGACAGCCAATGCCGACATTGACGCGGACACCGGATCGGCGACGTTGACGGTGCGTCTGGCGCAGGTTTCTTATAAGGTTTTTGAAGATCAGTCGGGCGCGCCGCGTTTGGCGGGGTGGGCCGTGCCAGAGGATGGGTTGCCACCGGTCAGAATGGGGCGGCAAACGGGCTCAGAGCCGCTTTTGGTGGTGCTTGATCCTGGTCACGGTGGCGTGGATCCCGGCGCGGAACGGGGTGGCACCAATGAAAAAGAACTGATGCTACGCTTCGCGCGAGAGCTGCGTGAGACCTTGATCAGGGCAGGGGGATTTGACGTGGCGTTGACGCGCAATGAGGACGTGTTTGTATCACTCGACCGGCGCGTGGCGATTGCCCATGATCTTGGGGCCGACATTTTTATCTCGCTGCATGCCGATGCGCTGACGAATGGGCGGGCGCATGGCGCGACCGTCTATACGTTGTCTGACACGGCCTCGGATGAGGCCAGCGCGGCGCTTGCTGAGCGGCACAATCGGACGCAAATCCTGGCAGGCGTCGATCTCAGTGAGCAAGATGACGTGGTCGCGGATGTGCTGATAGATCTGGCCCGCGCCGAGACGCAACCTAGATCTGATCAGCTGGCTCTGGCCATTCGCGCGGGCATCGATAACAAGAACCTTAAACTGAACTCTCGTCCGTTAAGATCTGCGGGCTTTTCCGTGCTGAAATCGCCGGATATCCCGTCGGTTTTGGTGGAGATTGGGTTCATGTCGTCGGAGCAAGATCTTAAGAATATTCAGGATCCCGATTGGCGCGCCAAGATGGCATCGGCCCTGCGCGATGCGCTTCAGGCGTGGCGCATTGCGGATGCGGCCTCTGCCCGGTTGGTGCGGCAGTGAGGCCCAGAATACAAGCGGTGACGTGCCGTTGCTGATCGGGATGTGTTTTGACGCTGGCCTGCGGTGCCCATATAGGTATCTCAGATCCAACATGGGGAGTTGACCCTTGCTTCGTGGTATCATGTCTTTCTTTGGCTCGATCTTCAGCCTGATCACTTTGGTGATCTTGATGATCGCGCTCAGCATCGGGGCGATTTTTGTCGTCTACGGCAAGGATCTGCCCAGCCACGAAAGCCTGGCCAACTACACGCCGCCTACGATCAGCCGGATCTACTCCACCGAAGGTCGCATCATCGATGAGTTTGCCAAGGAGCGCCGACTTTTCACACCTGCGGAAGAAATCCCCGAGATGATAAAGCAGGCCTTTATCAGCGCCGAGGATAAAAACTTCTACACCCATGCGGGCTATGACGCGCGCGGGATCGCCGCGGCCGTTGTGGAAGCTGTGCAAACCCGCGGGCAAACCGTGCGCGGCGCCTCGACCATCACGCAGCAGGTGATGAAGAACTTCCTGCTCTCTGGGGATCGCCGGATCGAGCGCAAGATCAAAGAGATCATCCTGGCCACGCGCATTGAGGACACGCTTGAGAAAGAAGATATTCTTGAGCTCTATCTCAATGAGATTTTCCTCGGCCAAAACTCCTATGGTGTCACGGCGGCGGCGCAGACTTACTTCAACAAAACCCTCTCTGAACTTGCCCCCCATGAGGCGGCCTTTTTGGCCTCCATGCCGCAGGCGCCAGGCCGCACCCATCCTGTGCACCAAAAGGAGCGGCTGCGAGACCGGCGCAACTTTGTGCTGCGGGAGATGTATGAAAATGGCTACATCAGCCGCGAGGTCATGGAGGCCGAGCGCGCGCTCCCTCTCCTGTCCGTTCAAAATGACGACTACGCGCCGTTTCGGGACTCTTTGCCGCCACGGGACTATTTTACCGATGAGATCCGCAGGCAGCTCAGCCAGGATTTCGGAGAAGGGGAATTCTTCACGGGTGGCCTTGTTGTCCGCGCGACGATCGATCCGGAGCTGCAAGTGGAAGCCGCCCATGCACTGCAGCGGCAATTGGAAACCTATGATCGCAACCGCAAGGAATGGCGCGGGACAGGGATCGTGTTGCCGCCCGAGGCGCTTGAGGGCGACGCCTGGCGTGAGGCGCTGGCCGGCACAGAGGTGTCGCGGGATGTGACGCTTGATGGGCAATGGTATCCGGCCGTTGTTTTGAGCATCTCTGATCAGCAAATGCGCATTGGCATCGAGGGTGTCGCAGACACCGACGCAGAGCCGCATGTCATCCCGCGTCGCGATATTGGGTGGTTGCCCGGCAATTTTCAGCAGACCTTTAAACTCGGTGAAGTGGTTCATGTCCGCCGCATGACCGACGATGACAATGGCAATTTTATCCGCTGGAGCCTGCGTCAGATCCCGGAAGTGCAGGGTGGGTTCATGGCGATGGACGTGAACTCTGGCCGCGTTTTGGCAATGCAGGGCGGGTTTTCCTATCAGCATTCCGTGTTCAACCGCGCCACACAGGCGCAGCGTCAGCCGGGATCAAGCTTTAAGCCGTTTGTCTACGCGGCAGCGCTGGATTCGGGGTATTCGCCCGCAACCATCGTGATTGACGCCCCGATTGAGATCGACACGCCGCAAGGTCTGTGGACCCCGCGCAATTCTACGAACCAGTTCTATGGCCCAACGCCGCTGCGCACCGGCATTGAGATGTCGCGAAACCTCATGACCATTCGCCTGGCACAAGAGGTTGGCATGGACGTGGTGGCCGATTATGCCGAAGACTTTGGCGTCTATGACGATATGGGCCGGTTTCTGGCAAACTCTCTGGGGTCTGAAGAGACCACGCTTTACAATATGACGGCGGCCTACGCGATGTTTGCAAATGGCGGCGAACGTGTCCGTCCCACCTTGGTGGACCGGGTTCAGGATCGAAATGGCCGGACGATTTATCGCCATGACAGTCGCGAGTGTTTGGATTGTGACAATGCCAATCTCGCGCGCAGCTTTGCGCCCGCCATCCGCACCAACCGCCAGCGCGTGATGGATGAGATCACGGCGTATCAGATCACATCGATGATGCAGGGCGTTGTGGACCGCGGCACAGCGTCTGGCGCGATCAACCTGCCGGTCCCGATCGCGGGCAAGACGGGCACCACCAATGATGCGCGCGATGTGTGGTTCGTGGGCTTTTCCAGCAATATCGTGGCGGGCTGCTATATCGGATATGACCAACCCCGCAGCCTGGGCCGAGGGGCCTTTGGATCGTCCATGTGCGGCCCTGTGTTTCAGCAGTTCATGAATAAAGCCATCAAGAAATACGGCGGCAGCACGTTCCCGGTTCCCGAAGGTGGCCGGTTTATCAAGATCGATCGGTTTTCCGGCGCCCGTCTGCCCGAGGGGGCAAGCGGTTCTTATGTCGTGGCAGAGTTTTTCAGAGACGGTGAAGAGCCGCTTTTTGGCTATGTCTTTGACGGCGGGTTTGCCATGGGAGACGATCTGCAGCTCTTTGAAGAAGACCGCTATTACGAAGACGACGGCGTTGTAACCGATGACACGGGGCAATCCAGCTTTGGCTCATTGAGTTCGGGTGGCCTGTACTAAAGCCTCCCAGCTTTCCAGCAATCAGATCAGACAAAGGCCGGACGCGGGCAACATGCGTGGTGTGCGTCTATTTCGGCCAAATGCTGTGATCTGGAATTTGGTCGAAAGCTCTCATGGGACGCGGGAGATGAGGCCAAAACACGCAAGCCCTATGACGCGACGTGCTCAGCCTTGCTAAAACCCGCCATCGATTCGCTCGAATTCCTTAAAATTTGATCATAAATTCGAAACAATTTTGATAAATCACAATTAATAGACGGAGCAAAACACGTGATGGTTGTGCCAATTTAGCCATTTGTTTGGCGGCCGCAAAAAAAAATTGGCGGGCTGGCTGTTTCCATACGGTCAACAATAGCGGTGATTGGCGAGGCGCCATCGAAAAAGAGGGCATTTCACCTCTGGGTAGAAAGTTTTTCCTTTTCAGCGTTTTCACAACACTGGTGGCGCAAACATTGAGGGAGACCCCAAGCGCTGGAAAACCTACTGTCATATTTTTCGAAACGAGGCTTCGATCGGTTCTGACCAAAACGTGGCGTAATTGTGGCAAGATCTTGCGCAAAAATTGCTTTCACCCACACAGAGGGTTGAGTAATTTCACGCAGTACTCACTGGGGGGTACCTTTCGGTTCGGGGGCGGCCAGCCTGTGTGACGCGCTTAGGCGTCGCATCGTAGGTTTGGTCGGCGCTATGCCGGACAACCTCAGTACATTGTGAGCCCTCTGGCGAGGGTGAGCGGGACTGAACGGTGCGATTTCTTCGTGTGCGTTGCATGAGTTTGTACCGGGCGGAAGCGTCCGGACGTGTGTGAGAGTGTGTGCCAGTGAAAGGGAAAGACATGCAAATGACCGTGAATACGCTGGGCCTGAGCGTGAGCAGTCTCGAAAGCGAGACGAGCCTCATTGCAAATGTTGTGCCGTGTTTTACGCCGGGTACGGTGATCGCGACGCCCACGGGCGAGCAGCGTGTCGAAGACCTTTCGGTCGGGGATCGCGTTTTGACGCGCGACAACGGTCTGCAAGAAGTTCGCTGGATCGGGTCCAGCCATTTGAGCGCCCATGATTTGGAAAAGGCACCGGATCTGCGTCCGGTTCTGATCCGGTCAGGTGCGCTGGAACACGGTTTGCCCGAGAAGGACATACTCGTGAGCCCTTGGCACAATGTTTTGATCCAAAGCCAGTCTACCCGGGCCTTTTTTGACGAAAACGAAGTCTTGGCTGCCGCGGGTGATTTGACTGATATTGATGGTGTTGACGTCGCAGATGTGGCGGGTGTGACGTATATTCATTTTATGTTTGACCGCCATGAGGTCGTTCTCTCGAACGGGTTTTGGTCTGAAAGCTTGCGACCCGACGATGACGTCATCGCCAGCATGGGCCAGAAACAACGCCGGGAGATTTTTCAGCTTTTTCCAGAGTTGCGAGATATTGAAGGGCGTAAAGCCTATCAGTCCGCCCGTCGCGCTCTGACAGGTGACGAGTGTCGTTTGTTAACAAAGTAGTATGTACGAGTGATGCAGCGAGGTCGGCGACGCGTTTTGTCGTGTAGACCTTTTGATGCCGGCTTGGGGGCTTGATCCGGTATCGATAAGGGCAGCCTCGGCGCTTGTGCCGAGGCTGCTTTTTCATGCGGTTGCATTGCTTATGTTCGGAAAGATGAAGCGGGGGTCGTCTCTGTGGTTTGACGCGCCTGTTCGCAATCGGCCATCCTGAACCACCTATCACGACACTTTATGAACTAGGGTGAAAGGTGCCCAGCGGCTTACCGATCCCGCAAATTCCCAAAGAGAAGCGTCCTTGTCCGTTTTGGCGTGGCATGTCTCTCGGCGGATGCCGAGCTGTTCGAAAGAGACGAAGAGGTCTTTTGCAGTGCAGTGCATAACGGCACTCTGATCAGTTGCGATGGTTTTTAACCTTACCCCTTCTGCTGACCCGTGAGGTAACAGACGTCATATGCCAGTGATCTTCCTGATGCGAAAACACCTCCGCAGGTCACCCAGGCAACCGTTCGGCCTCGGGGTTAAAGAGGGGGTTTGTAATCAAACGGGCAGGGCGCATATCGCCCAGGATTTCAATCTCGGCCTCTAACCCATCTGCTGCAAGCGTGCGTGGGATCAGCGCCATGGCGATGGATTTTTCCGCAAAGTGCGAATAACCGCCCGAGGTGCAAAAGCCCTCGACCTTGCCATCAATCCAGACCGGCTCGTAGCCGTGGACATCGGCATCATGGGCGTCAACGGAAAACGGCACGAGCGCACGTGCGGCCCCGCTGCTGCGCTCTTCCTCTGCCGCAGCCCGACCGATGAAATCGCTGTTCTTCGCAAAGCTGATAAAACGGTCCATGCCCGTCTCCCCGGGCGTGTAATCAGGGGAAAATTCGCTCAGCCAGGAGCCAAAGAACCGATCTAGCCTCAGGGACATCATCGCCCGCATGCCGAAGGGCCGCATGCCGTTGCTTTGCCCTGCCTCCCAAAGCACGTTCCAGAGGGCGCGTTGAGACATGGGATCGCAGTAAATCTCATAGCCCAAATCGCCGGTGTAGCTCACCCGCTGGATCAGGCAGTCCACCATGCCCAACGTGGCCGGGCGCACGTCCATGAACCCCATGTCAGCCACTGAGTTGCGAGTGCAGGCTACGAGCACGTCACGGGCTTTCGGCCCTGCAATTTGAAACCCGTTCAGACGGTCTGAGATGTTCTCAACGCGCACGCCCTCGGCTTCGTTCTGTTCAAACCAGCGCATATGATAGGCTTGCGCGCCGTAGCTGGCCGTCAGTTGAAACGCCTCATCAGACAGGCAAGAGACCGTGAAATCCCCGATCAGCCGTCCTTTGTGCGACAGCATCGGGGTGAGCGACATGCGCCCGCGTTTGGGAATGCGCCCGGCCATGATACAGTCTAGCCAGTCCCGCGCATTGGGGCCGGTGACCAGATACTTGCCGAAATTATGCACCTCATTGATGCCCACGCCCTCGCGGACGGCCTTCACTTCGCGTTTCGTTGCCTCCCAGGCGTTGGAGCGGCGGAAGGAGGGCGTCTCGAACCGCGGTTCATCGCCTTCGGCGAAGTAATTGACCACTTCTAGACCGTATTGGTGGCCCCAGACCGCACCCATTTTGTCAAATACGTTATACATCGGCGTGGTGTTGAAGGGCCGCGCGGCGGGCAGCTCTTCATTGGGGTAGGCCACGGAAAACCGCTTTTGGTAATTCTCGATCGACTTGGGCAGGGTGTAGCCCGGCGTGATCCAGTCGCCGAAGCGCGCCACGTCCATGGCGGTGACATCGCGTTCGCATTCGCCCTCGATCATCCACTGCGCCAGCATGAGGCCCACGCCGCCACCCTGGCTGAACCCCGCCATCACCCCGCAGGCGGACCAGTAGTTTCTCAGGCCCGGAACAGGACCCACCAGAGGGTTGCCGTCGGGCGCAAAGGTGAAGGGGCCGTGGATCACCGATTTGACGCCCGCGCGCTCTAGCGCCGGGAAGCGTCGGTAGGCAAAGTCGATCGAGTGTTCGATCTTGTCAAAATCATCTGGCAAAAGCTCATGACCGAATTCCCACGGTGTGCCGTCCACTGCCCAGGGTTTGCAGGTCTGCTCGTAAAAGCCGATGCAAAGCCCGCGCCCTTCCTGACGCAGATAGCTTTCACCCGCAGGATCCATCACGTGGGGGTGCTCACCGCCGCCGTCGATGATCTCTACGATCTCGGGAACCTCCTCGGTCACCAGATACTGATGCTCCATCGGGTAGAGCGGCACATAGACGCCCGCCATGGCGCCCACTTCTCGGGCCCAGAGGCCGCCAGCATTGACCACATGTTCGGCATGGATGGTGCCTTTGTCGGTCACCACGTCCCAGGTGCCGTCCGCGCGGGGATTGGTCTCTTTCACCATGCAATGGGTTTCGATTGTGGCCCCGCCCATGCGCGCGGCTTTGGCGTAAGCATGCGTGGTGCCAGAGGGGTCCAGGTGGCCATCGAGCGGATCGTAGAGCGCGCCGAGGATGCCGTCGGTGTTGGTCACGGGTGCGATCTTCTTGATCTCGTCTGGGCCGACAATCTCTGTCTCAAGGCCCATGTAGCGGTGCTTGGCACGTTCCGCGAGCAGCATGTCAAAGCGATCTTGGTTGTCCGCCAGGGTGACGCCACCCACGTGATGCAAGCCGCACGACATGCCGGTGATCTCTTCGAGTTCCTTGTAAAGCTTGATCGTATAGCCCTGCAGCGCGGCCATGTTGGTGTCGCCGTTGAGCGTGTGAAAC
>CAKZYL010000118.1 GCA_937884705.1 uncultured Roseovarius sp.
GCGGTCGTTGAACACGCGCATCATTGATCGCAGGCTGCCCTGATGGGGAATGGGCGCATCAAGCACAGCGCGAAAGCGTATGCCGGAGCCTTCGCGCAAAATAAAGCACGGGATCAGCAGGGCGTCATCGGCGCGCGCCAGCTTGGCAGGCGTCAACGATGTGGGCGCACGGCGGCCTAGAAATCGGATCTTTTCACCGCCGCGATCCCGGTGATCACCCAGCATCACAGTGACATGACCTTCCCCCAGAAACTCTATGAAATCCCTCAGATTTCCCTGATATCCTCTTTGGCTTCTATGGCCGATCTTAAACCCGCTTTGCCCTGTCACACGCAACATGTCATCAAACCGGCTGTCCAGCAGCATGTTGCCCCGCGCGCGATAAAGAAAGCCAGCATCGACGCCCATTTGCTTCAAAAAGTGCAGACCCAAGGCATAATTGCCGATATGTCCCGTCAACAAGATCACGGGCCTTTTGGCCTCAACCGCCTGAAAAAACGCCTTGTACCCGGCACCTTCAACGATCGGAGGCGGACAGACCTCAAGCAAACGCTCAAAGTTCACAACCTCGCCAAAAAACCGCCCTTGCGCACGCTTGATGCGGCCCATAAGCCACCAGCGGCTGAGCATAGTCTGATCGGCATAAACGGCGGACAGGTTCTTACGGGTGATCTCAGCCTGTCCAGACAGACGCGCGAAAAGAAGGCGGTACCAAAACCCCACCCATGCGCGCCGCATGAAAAATCCTGCCTTCACAAACTCAGTCTCACTGCCCTGACCCGCCTGCCTTACAGGTCAAACGTGATGGAATTTAGGCGTTGAGGACAGGGTTTTGTTTTTGCCGCCAGCAGCCTATGCCTTAGACATGACCCGTGTGATCCTTTTCAACAAACCTTTTGGCGTTTTGCCTCAGTTCACAGATCGTGGCCATGCAGGCAGCGCGCGCCCGACGCTTTCCGATTTCATAGACGTCCCGCGCGTCTATCCAGCAGGCCGTTTAGACCGCGACAGCGAAGGGCTTTTGGTGCTCACAGACAATGGCAAGCTTCAAGCTCAGATCTCAAACCCGCGTTTTAAAACAGCAAAAACGTATCTGGTGCAGGTTGAGGGCGGGCCAGATGCTGCGGCTATTGACGCGCTCATGGCCGGGGTAGAGCTCAAGGACGGGCGCACTCGCCCTGCAGAGGTGGCGCCAATGGAACCGCCCGACATCTGGCCGCGCACCCCGCCCATCCGCGTGCGCAAGTCGATCCCGGATAGCTGGCTCAAAATCACCCTGCGCGAGGGCCGCAACCGTCAAGTCCGGCGCATGACGGCGCATGTCGGGCACCCAACTCTGCGACTGATCCGCTGGCAAATCGGCACCTGGACATTGGATGGCATACCCCCCGGTGAGTGGCGCCATTCCGAGATCAAGAATGTATTCTAAACCTCAGTTATTGTTTAATATTACAAAGGCGACTCTGCCGAGAGGTGCTACTCTTCCACCTGTGCCTTGAGCAGTGCGGAAACCGGTGCGATGGCCACGCTATTGGCGCGATCTTGCAACCCCCAGAGCAGCAACGCGCTGACCGTTTCTGCCCGCAACCGGCCAACCACGATCACACCCACCTCTTCCTGACTGGCGCGAAACGCGGCCTGATCCAGAAAACGCCGAATGACCGTCGCATTTTGCTCGTTGCCGTCGATATCGCGAAAGACAGACAACGCGGGCACCCCTTCGCGGGAAATCAGTTTCTGCGCCGTGTCGAAGCCTTCCGAGAAGAGCACAAGACCATGCCCGCTTTCCTGAAGGATCGGGATCAGTTGTTCTGTGGCTTCGCGACTGGATTGGAGGCCCGTCCGCACCCCTTCCATCACAGCGACAGTTTCGGGCAAAGCGGCAAGATACGTCTGCATCGCCACTTCGGTGTCGACCGCGCCTGCATCTTCGGGCAGATCAATCATCGCCAGCACGTCCAGCCCGGCCGCGCGATACGTCGACATAGCGGCCTCGGCACCTGACCACGTCACATCAACCGCATAGCTGATCGGATAGGGAAAATCCGCCAAGGCATCATAACTTATAGGGCTATCCCCCTGATCCAAAAGAACAAACGCCATAAGAGGTTTGCCTTCTGGATTGTCAAAC
This sequence comes from uncultured Roseovarius sp., assembly GCA_937884705.1. Taxonomy (GTDB): domain Bacteria; phylum Pseudomonadota; class Alphaproteobacteria; order Rhodobacterales; family Rhodobacteraceae; genus Roseovarius. The sequence continues at coordinate 2,132 of CAKZYL010000118.1, forward strand.
TCTGCGGAAAACTGGTCGAGCGGCCTTTGCTCACCCTCAGGCGCCGGTTCTGGCGCCTCTTCGACAGCTGGCTCCTCGGCAGTCTCATCCGGGGCCGTGACGGATGGCAAACGGCCCACCGTGACGCCTTGGGCCAAATTGCCGATCGTGCCCTCAGTTTCCGTTTGATCCTCAAGCTCCACTGCGGTTTGTGGCGTCAGGTCGGGCTCTTCTTCCTCAGGCGTGGGCTGCGCCACAATGTCGGGCAGAGTTTCGTCTTCGGGCACCGGCGCGGGTTCTGCCACCTCTGCCTCAACCTCCGGCGGTGTATCTTCTTCCATCTCTGGCACGGCGGCGGTCTCAGGCTCTGCTTCGGCCTGTAGCGTCAGCTCAGGCTGTTCTTCCTCGGGCGTCGACAGCGCTACCTCCTCGGGGAGAGCGTCTTCGTCAGGCACAGGCGCAGGCTCCGTCACCTCTGCCTGACCCTCCGGAGCAGTGTCTTCCTCCACCTCTGGCTCCGCTACGGTCTCAGGCTCCACTTCGGCCTCTATCGTCAGCTCGGGCTGTTCCGCCTCGGGCGTCGGCTGCGCGGCCTCCTCGGGGAGAGCGTCTTCGTCGGGC
>CAKZYL010000119.1 GCA_937884705.1 uncultured Roseovarius sp.
TGTAACCCACCGGCATCAGAATCCGCGGCCATAATCAGCAACGTGTCGTCGCGCCCGTCGATAAACTCCAGCGCCGCACCTACGCCCGCATCAGCGCGCCTCAATGCCTCAAGCGTGCCGGTGGCATTCATGTTGTTGGCCAGATTATCGGTGCCTTCCTCTTCGATGACCGCAAAGAAGCCATCTTCATCGCGGCTCACAATGTCCAAAGCCACACGCGTCATGTCTGCCAGCGTTGGGGCGCTCTCCCAGTAGGTTGGCTTGCCGTCCTTAAGGTTCTGCGCGCGCGACCGGTCGTTGAAGGTGTGATTGTGCGCAAAGACGCCAAGCAGCTTGTCCACACCGGAAACATCCAGCGCCAAGAGCTCATCGCGCGTGTAGACAACGGTGTAACCGGCGGTCTCCGCCTCGGCGATCAGGTTCCTGTCATCCTCACGCTCGCCCGGGCCATGGCGCCCCTCGACGCCCTGGGGCAATAAAAACCGCTCGCCACCGGCCATGATCACCTGCGCGCCGGACCCGATCACTTGGCGTGCGATGTCGTGGGTGTTGCGGCGACTTTTGCTGGAGGCGACAAAGACGGCCGTGCCCGGCTCGGCGATATGGCCTGTCTGGACCAGCGCGACGGATTTCCCAGCCTCCATCGCCTCTTCGGCAAGCGATTTGGGCTCCCCAGATGCGGCCGTCAGCTCGTCTTTGCCATTCATGCCGAAACTGTCCGCGAGAACCTTGACCCCGTAGGCATGCACGGTCGCGCCGCCATGGGATGTGCCCGTGACGCGATCGGCCATATGGCCGGTATAGACGCCAAGCGCGGGCAGCTTATCCCAATTCAGTTCTCCATCCGGGCCAACACTGTGCATGCGCGCAGCCAACCAGTGGTTTACGCCGGTGCCGTCGGGATGCAGGAAGATCACATTGCCGGTGTCCTGAGCCACGGCAGCGCCTGACACAAGTGCACCAATGGCCAGAGCGAAAAGGGACGTTTTCATATCAAACTCCACGTTGAACGGGTGATGGCATGCCACATGTAGCTCACCCAAATGACAGCGATGTAACGGGGCGATAACGCTTGTGCAAAATGTCGGATGCCTTGCCGTGCCGCCCGTTCAAAAGCACGTCTTGATATGGGAGATCAGAGGGCGAAGGAAATCCTTGTCGCCCCAATACTTCATGTGACTGAACGGTGTGAAACTGCCAAACCCGCCTGAATTTATAGCGTGGTCGCCGGTCACGCGCTCGGCATAGGCTTCACTGAGCGGTTGCAGGGGCCAGCCGAGCACGTCGTCTTTGTCATAGTAATTGTGCCATTCAAATCCGGGGCTCAGCTCGTCAATGGGGGTGATGTGCTCGGGGTCGGACCCTGCGCAAAAGATCGGGATGTTGCAGCCCGTGGTCAAAAGCCGTTTGGTGGACCGGCCCCTGCAAAATGCCTCCTCCTCGGGGCTTTGGAAACCCGGAGGGTCCCGCCAAATGCCGTGCTTGGCCGCGCGGTCCGGACGGGCATCCCACAGGTAATTCGAGATCACCTGCCCGCCTAAGGATTGCGCGATGATCACAACCCGCCGATCACCCCCCGAAAGGGAGTTATAGAGCGCTTTCAACCCCTGAAAAATCCTGAGCTGCGCCTGAAAGTAGGGGCTCTCCTCGCCGTCTTTTTTCGATTCAAGAGAGGCGGCATCAGAAAACCCATAGAGCATGAACTCCCTCATATCGTCCCACCGGAGCTGTCCTTTGACGCGATCGAGGTACTTGGATTGGTTCTCTTGCATGATGTTTTGATAAAAGACCGCGTGCGTGGCGATTTTGTCGGCATCTTCGCCCAGCCGGTGCCGGATTTCGTCAAAGAGCTCTTCTGCGTAACTGCGGCTTGTGTTGCCCATACCGTGCAAGGTCAGGATGCCGAGATGCGCCATTGAGGTGCCTTTCTGTGCGGGTGGTCCGAGCTCTCCTATAGGTTGAGTTAGCCAGCCGGGCATGTCAACGTGCCGTTTTGCGCCCGCCAATCAGCAGCGCAAAGACAAAGATCGCGCCAACAGAGGTGGT
>CAKZYL010000120.1 GCA_937884705.1 uncultured Roseovarius sp.
CCGCGCCCAGCCGCCCCCCCTCCCGCCCCCGCGCCGCCGCGGCCGCCTACAGCGCCGCCACCCAGCCGCTCTCCCTCGGCGCTTCAGTCGCACACTGTCTGACGGCAATCGATATAGCTGGGCATACTCCAGGGCATACGGGGTTTATGCTGGAAGCCGACGGAGCGCAGCTTTTTGTTATGGGAGACGTTGTGAACGCAGCGGTGTTGCAGTTTGCGCATCCAGAGTGGACCGTGGATTTTGATGTAGATCCAGACGCCGCCGTTCGGTCTCGCAAAAGAAACTTAGATTGGGCTGCGTCCGAACGACTTTTGGTTGCAGGGATGCATTTTCCATTTCCTGGGGTGGGCTTTGTGGAGAAAGTGAAGGATGGTTACAGGTTTGTCCCGTCTGCGTGGCAGCACTCGTTTGACGAGCACAAACCGTCTTAGGCGTCGGCACAACGCAAAGGCTGATGTAATCCCTACCCATGTGGGTGGTTACGCTTCGCTTGGCGCTCTTGGCGGTAGAAATGGTGCGCCAGAACTATCTACGGGTACGGTGGTCTTCGCTAGTGCTGAACTGCGAGTCCTTACCTCCTAAATGCTGCGCATTATCCGAATAATCGCGAAGCAAAAAAAGCCGGTATTGACCTCTATGAGGATCGGCTCGGAGCGAGCCTTTGAGAGTTTTGAAAAGTGGTGTAATCCGGCTGTCCAGAACGCGCCATCGCTTCTTTTCCCCGATTGGTGTGGCAACCAGCTTCCGAAATCGCAATCAAGGCATCGGTGTCGTGCTTTCCTTGGGTCGGCAAACCCCACTGTTGCAACAGGCGGACGCGGTTCAGACAGACACCAGCATGGTTCTCAATAGTTGAATCGAGACATGGGCTGAAATGCGTGGCGGATCAAAGTTATTGATCACGGCATCTACTTAGCCGCTGAGCACCGCCTTCGGTGCCGTCGTTCAAAACATCTATCAAACGTAGATGCGGCGGACTATACATCTCCGGTTTTCGTGCTACTTTTCCGTCCAGCTTAGCAAAAGACATCCGCCAGGCAGGAAATTTCCGAATTCCAGCATGGATCCGCAGATGTCTGACCTAGCCACCGATAAGTACTTGTCAGAGCGCGACAATCTCGTGGCGATCGCCCGTAGCATCGTTAAGGACCACGCGGTTGCCGAAGACTTGGTGCAGGAATCTTGGTTTCGTTGGATCGGTGCAAGCTACCCTCTGGATCGTTCCGGGCCCATCCTCAAAAAAATCGTGGCAAACCTGTGTATCGACTGGCATCGCCGGCAGGCGCGAGAACGCAAGCGCGATACCGAGTTTCTGAGCGCTTCGGTCAATGACCATGCGCCCGCGACGGAACAATTGGTCATGGCACGGCAAGAGTTGCGTCTGGTTATCCAAGCACTGTCAAAGCAACCGAAGAAGAACATCCTGGCTTTGCGGCTTTATTGTATTGACGGGTTAACCTATCGGGAGATTGGCGCAAAATTGGGAGTGTCGCACGTCAGCGCGTTCAAAATGGTCGCCAAGGCGCTGGCATCCGCCGCGGCCGCGCTTGAGACCTGACATAGGTTAACACCTGCGCCTCAGGCGCGTTTCTTCTGTATACGCGAAAAAGCCAGCACTTGAGGGGATGGATGCCGGGCACCAAGGATGAAAACAGCCTATACGATGAGGCGGCGGAGCTTTTCATGCTGTTGCAAGACGCGCCAGAGGACGAGGATCTGTGCGTGAGGCGCGATGTTTTCTTGGCGCGCGGCCCGGATGCGCAAGAGGCCTACAGAAAGGTGGAAATGGTCTTTGCCGGAGTACGTCAAAGCAACCGCAAGACCAAACCTGTACCGATCATCTTGTTTTTGGCCATGCTGCTGGGTGTGGGGGTCTGGGCCTATGATCCAGTTCGCGTACAGTTGCTTGCCGATATCCGGGCGTCTGATGCACCCCGTCTTGTAACTCTGGCCAGTGATGACAAAGCCGCGCTTGATGCGCTGTCTGCTCTTGATGATCAATCCGATGACACCGTGCGCAGGTTTGAAGTGCTGCGCGGCACCGCGTTTTTTGATGTGGTCCAGCAGGAGCGGCCGTTCATTGTGGCCGTTAGGGATGTCAAGGTGCGTACACTTGGCACTGCGTTTGAAACGGCCCTTCTGGGGCAAAGCGTCTTGGTATCGGTCGAACACGGCGCTGTTGAGGTTTCGCAAGGCGATCAAATCTGGCGGCTCGACCAGGGGCAGGCGCTGTTCGTTCGGCAAAAAGGCGCACCGGAAATGGTGCGCATGGATACGGATCAAATCGCCGCGTGGCGCAACGATGCTTTGATCGTTGATGGCATGACACTCAGGGACGCGGTCGCGATTTTGGATCGCAGGTTGCCAGGATCGGTGACGGTGTTCGGCGAGATTGGTGATCTGCGCGTGACCGGGGGGTTTGACCTGTCTGAGCCGGAAGCGGTCTTGCGCGTGTTGGCGGAAACGGCGGGCGCACGCGTCACCGGTCTTGGTCCGCTTGGATACATACTGCGAAAGTAACCCGCCTTGCGCGACTTGTCCTGATCCGCGCACGAAAGGAAATGCCTTCGGCAAGTTAACACCCGGCGTCGGCGCGCGTTTCATTATTGGAGCAATACTAATCTCAGGCGTGGGGATCGGGGCAATCATGAGAAAATCGAACACAAATCCGGGCTTGTTTGCCTTGGTGGCATTGGGTCTTGGGCCTGTCGCGGCCACCGCTGATGGCGCCTCTGACATTGATGTCTCCGCACAAAGCCTGCGCGGCGCATTGACGGAACTGTCCCGAGAAACCGGTCTGACGATCGGCGCGCCCACGGATTTGGTGGACGGCATTGCCAGCGACGGGGTGTCTGGCGCGATGACGGCGCAGCAGGCGCTGACGCAGCTTCTCCAAAACACCGATCTGACGTTTTCGACATTCGGAAATGACAGCGTGGTCGTGCAAAAGAACCAACCTTTGAACGAATTGGTCAGTCAGAATGCAGATGAAGAGCCGCTTGAACTCGGCACGATTATCCTTACCACGGCACGGCGCACCGAAGAAGCCGTCAAGGATGTGCCCGGCAGTGTGCAGGTTGTAGACAGTCAGCAGCTGGAACGCGCCAATATCGGCAATTTCGCCGATGCCGTGGAGCAGTTGCCAAACGTCAACTTTGGCAACAACAGCGACCCGTTCCGCGGCATCATCTCTATCCGAGGGATCAGCAACCAGAACATCATTTCCACCGCGCCCACGGTGGGTGTGTTCCAAAACGGCGTTTTGCAGAACACCACCGGTTAGCGCCACAATATCACCCACACGCTGAATGACATCGAGCGCGTAGAAGTCATCTATGGCCCGCAAGGCACGGCCTTTGGTCGCGGGACAATTGGTGGGGCGATCAATTTTGTCACTGCAAAACCCAAGTTTGAAACCGAAGGTTCGGCCCGGCTGAGTTACAACGATCTCAACGAAGGCACGGCAGAAGTGGTCTACAACACGCCGCTCAGCGAAACACTGGCCTTTCGTATCGCGGCCTATGGCGCCTATGAGGAGGGCTTCGTGGATGCGCCTTTCTCGCCTGATACAAGTTCACTTGGAACGGACAATCTGGGTGCGCGGGTCAGCCTGCGGTTTCAACCCAATGACCGACTGACGGTCGATGCCTCCATTCAATATGATGACGCGAGCTATGATGCGCCGCTCTTCGTGTCGAGAGCGTCCAATGCCGCTGGTAATCCCTTTGTGGGGAACAACGTTATCCCGGGTGGCGATGTAACACGAACAAACGCGTTCTTTGAGGTGGCCTACGAGACCGGCATCGGCACACTCACATCTACAACGGGGTATCTTGAAAGCGATCTGGAAAGCATCGAAGATTTTGATTTCTCGCCTGCCGACATCTCCACGATTGGGCGCGATAACATCCAAGACACCTTCAGTCAGGAATTCCGGTTGGAAAGCCGGGAGTTTGACTTGGGCGGTGCTGGCACACTCGCGTTCAATGTGGGGGCCAATTACAGCCAAACCGACAGTCGTACCGTTGCAGATTTCATTACTGTCACAGGCACAGCATTCTCGGTGACTGCGCTCGACGTAGAAAACTACGGCGTATTCGGTGATGTGAGATGGCGGCCGGTTGAGCCGCTCGAAGTCACCGTCGGAGGGCGATACTCATCCGATGATGTAAACGTCAATTCGTCTATTCTGGGCACCGGTGGATTTGCGCTTTTGACCTCGACCTTTATCGCGCAATCCACGTTTTCGGAATTCACGCCAAACATTTCGGTTCTGTATGACTGGACGGACAGTTTTTCGACCTATGCCACCTATTCAACCGGTTACAAACCAGGTGGATTTTCGGGACGGCTTTTCGCGCCGGTTCTGCCCTTTGATGACGAGTTCGCGGAGAATTACGAGATTGGTTTGAGGGCGGATGCCTTTGACGGGGCTCTGTCGATCAATGCAAGCATGTTCTCACTGAACTACAATGACATTCAGGTGCCGATCCCTGCAGCAGCCGGCGGCGGTGTCGGCAACGCGGCGGGCGCTTTGAGCGAGGGCCTTGAGCTTTCCTTCATCTCCAATCCAATCTCCGGTCTCACCGTCCAGGGCGGCATCGCTTACACAAATTCCCGCTTCACGGATTTCGCAAATTCGACCGTGGGCAATCTGACCGGCACGCGCTTGCCCAATGCCCCGCGGCGCACGTTCAACATCACCGCTGATTATGAATTCCAGAACACCTTCAACGGCTTCACACCCTTTGTGCGTGGTGAATTTTCCGGCACTTCAAGCTTTACCTCATCGGCCGGCGACACCGTCCAAGTTGGCGATTACAACCTGTTGAATCTGCGCACAGGCCTGCGCGGGGACCGGTTTGATGTCAGCCTTTTCGTCGAAAATCTGTTCGATGAACGCTATGAACTGGAATCGACCGGCCCTCTTGTGGTTCCTGGCAAACCGCGGACCTTCGGTGTCGTGGCCACGGCAAGGTTCTAAAGCCATTCACCATTCATCCTGCGCGCCGGGTGTCATTGGCGCGCAGGTCTTTTGACGTCACTCGCTCTTCCACCACCAATTTCGGATCGGATCACTGGATCCACTGTTTTCGGGAAACGCCAAACGCGCGTCATGCACCAGCCAGATATCGTTACTTTGCCACAACGGGATTGTATAATGCCCCGACCGCAGGAGCCGGTCCAAAAGCTTGGTTGACGCCTTTATCGTGTCCAGATCGCGCGCAGATTGCATCGTTTCGATCAGAAAATCCGCGTCCGCGCTTTGCAATCCGGCCAGACCGTAGCCCTGCTGATCCGCCTGATCGCTGTGCCAATAATAGTTCTCTTGCGCTCCGGGCGGAAAGGCGGCCTGCCAGGCAAGCCAGGTCAGATCATATTCATGATCCAGGATCAGCCGCTGGCCGACAATGATGTCATGAACGGACATGTTCAGAGTAACGCCAAGCGCCTCAAGCGCTTTGCGATAAGGGTCCAACCGATCCGCTGTGGGTTTGTGCGCAGTGACATACGTGATCTCAAAAGGCGTGCCCGTCAGTGGATTGATCCGGCGCCCGTCGACCACCACAAACCCGGCATCATCCAGAAGCGCACTGGCACGTCGGAGCCTCTCACGCCGCGATAGCTTTTCCACCTGACTGGTTGGATCGAAACTTCTGATCCTTTCCGACAGGTTTGGATCAAAACGCGCCAGCAGATCCTCCTCACCCGCGCTCAAGGCACCTGAGGCGCCAAAATCTGTCTGGCCATAGTAGCTTCCCGGGCGTTCGAAAACGCCGCCCAAAGTATCGAGAAACCACTCGGTATCGAAGACCAGTGCAAGCGCCCTGCGCACGCGAATATCATCCAGAGGCGGGCGTCTTTGGTTGAAGACCAGCATGTTCATCGACCCCGCATCCGTCCGCTGCAGGGTGGTGCGCACCAACCGGCCCTCACGCATAGCCGGGCCCGCATACCGGTTCAGCCAGGTCTGAGGCGACCATTCGCGCTTGAAATCCACCTCGCCGCGCTTGACGGCTTCGATCAACGCGTTTTCGTCAAAGAAGTAATCAACGACGACGCGGTCAAAGTTCCACTTTCCTTGGTTGAGGGGATGCGTTTTGGCCCAGTAGTCCTCCGCTCGTTCCAGAACCATACGCCTGTCAAACTCGAGCTCTTTGAGCCGGTACGGACCGCTGCCCATGGGTGCCTCAAGCGTGGTCTTTGACGGGTCGCGCGCCTGCCAGAATGCGCGGGACTGGATTGGAAAGGTCCCGATCAAATCAATATAGCGCCAGTTGCCAGGCTCGGGATTTTCAAAAAGGATCGTATGAGGCCCCTCGGCCGTGATTTCAACGTTCTTCAGCATGGTTCGAAAAAGCGGTAAACCGTGCTTGCGCAACGTCTCGAACGTGAAGGTCACATCATCGGCCGTAATCGGTTCGCCATCATGCCAACGGGCGGCAGGATCCAGACCAATTCGCGCATATTCAAAATCCGGACCAACCTCTAGGGTTTTGGCCAACAAACCCTCGTAGAAGCCGATTTCGCCATGACGGCGCACAAGCAGTGTGTCGAAAATCTTGCGTATGTCCGAGGGCGCACGCCCAGGAAAGCGCATGAGGTTTGTGCTGTCGAAACTGATTGAAGACCCGAGGTGTAAGGTGCCTTCTCTGGAAATGCCCGCGGCCACGGGAAGCGGTTCTTGCCCGATTTGTGCACTGTTACCAAATAGGGAAAAACGCGCGTTATCGGCTGTAACCGAGCCGCCGTAGAGTGCAAAAATTAGAAAAAGCAGCCAACCTAAACGCA
>CAKZYL010000121.1 GCA_937884705.1 uncultured Roseovarius sp.
TGCGAAGTCTTGCCGACGAAAGTTTCGATGTCTTGGTTGTCGAAGACTGCTGCGCGGCAGCGACACAAGAGCTACACCTGCATGAATTGGCGGTCATCAACATGATTTACTGCCACGTTGTCACGTCAGCAGAGCTCGGAGACATGTACCTTCCCTGACCTATCCGGCATTTGGCAATGTCCGCAGGGACCTGACTTGAGCTGATTAGGAGGCCTGCAGAGCTTACTGTCGTGAACATGCCTCGCTGTTTGCCATACCGCGACCGGCCCAGAGATCATCCAAACAGCTTTTCTAAATTTACAACCGGGTTCCGCTCTCGATTGCCAATTCGGAAGACTTGTTTGAGGAATGTGGCATTGGTTTCAATCATGAAATTGAAAAGTTCTGAGAGAAACTGTTTGGCCACATGTGTCTAGGCAGTGGGACTGACGCGTCAGGCGATTGGGTGAGCTCTTCAGGGGCAAAAAACGGTTCACCGTCTGCGATGGCACGCACATTGTGCATAGCGAGATTGTGGCGCTGCGCTACGGGAAAGTGCCAATAGCTTCCACTGCAAAGCCTTCGCCATTGATCATCCCCGCCGGGCTGTTGGGGCAAAATGACCTGCGCTTTTTTGGCCAAAAAGGCAAATTGACTTTGCACGCGTTTTTTGATCTCCATTGGCCTAGCAGCTAGCAGCCTTCTCCGGGACAAGCCAGTGTTACACTGTCGGGTCATGCATGCGGTTAGCAGAGCGCAACTGCAAACGGCCCCAACACTGTGAGATTAAGACCTTTTGGGTTCATACGCATTGCGTTCTATGGGCCTTAGAGATCAACTAAATGTCAAAAAACAAAAGGAAACCGTCCATGAAATCCCTTTATCTTGCAACGAGCATCTTCGCGCTTGGCCTTAGTTCCGCGGTTATGGCGGACGGGCACGGCGAAAAACTCGGTGTGCTCGGCACCTATGCCGACATTGCCGAGGCCAACTACACCGACAGTCTGGTCACGGCGCAGCGCCTGCAGGCCGCGGTGGATGCGCTTTTGGCCGCACCCTCGGCAGAGGCGCTGGAGGCGGCCAAAACCGCTTGGCTGGCGGCGCGTGTGCCCTACCAGCAAACCGAAGTCTACCGCTTTGGCAATGCCATCGTGGATGACTGGGAAGGTAAAGTGAATGCCTGGCCGCTCGATGAAGGCCTGATTGATTACGTTGATGCCTCCTATGGCGGGCCGACAGATGAAAACGAGGCCGCAGCGTTGAACGTGATCGCGAATGCCAGCTTTACGCTGTCTGGCGAAACTGTGGATGCGACCGCGATCACGCCCGCGCTTCTGGAAGACACGCTGCAAGAGGCGGACGGGGTCGAGGCCAATGTCGCGACCGGATATCACGCGGTTGAGTTTCTGCTCTGGGGGCAGGATCTGAACGGCCACGGCGCGGGTGCGGGCAACCGTCCCTGGACAGACTACGCCTCGGGGGATGCCTGCACCGGTGGCAATTGTGACCGACGTGGCGAATTCCTGAAAGCTGCGACCGATCTGCTGGTTTCCGATCTGGAATGGATCGTGGCGCAATGGTCCGAAGGCGGTGATGCACGCGCCACCGTTCTGGCGGATGCAGATGCCGGGATCGCGGCGATGCTGACCGGGATGGGGTCGCTCTCCTACGGCGAAACCGCGGGGGAACGGATGCGGTTGGGTGTCATGCTCAATGACCCCGAAGAAGAGCATTCCTGCTTTGCCGACAACACCCATAACGATCACTTCTACAACGGCGTGGGCATCCAGTCGGTCTATCTGGGCAGCTACACTGGGATCGACGGACGCCTGGTCGAAGGCCCGTCCCTGTCGGATCTGGTGGCCGAGATTGACCCGGCACTAGACATGGAAATGCAGATCAAACTGTCGGAGGCCGTACAGGCCCTGGGCCGCATCAAGACGGCTGCGGAATCCGGGTTCACCTATGACATGATGCTGGAGCGCGGCAATGCCGCCGGTGAGGCGTTGATCATGGGCGGGGTGAACGGCCTTATTGCCCAGACCCGCAGCATCGAACGCGTGGTCGCGGCCCTTGGTACCTCTATTGAGGTGGAAGGATCTGACAGCCTCGACAACCCCGATGCGGTGTTCCAGTAAATCCAAACCCCAGGGTGACGCGGCAATATGCGCCGCGTCACCCTTTGGCTCAGGTGAAACCAAACCCGCATGATCCAGCTCAGCCGTTACGCCAAGCTTTGCGCCCTGTGCCTTCCTACGGCCAGCATGGCGGGCCCTCTGGTTGAGCCGCATCTCAACATTGTCCCCCGGACCGCAGATGAAGCATCGCGGATCGCCTCTGTGACCGCCATCGCCTCCCAGTTTGACAAACCGCAAGCCTTTGAGGCGAACTCAGCCGGGGCAGCAACGGTGCGGGCGGCGGGGAATGCCAATGCATTTTCCTTCCCCTCGGGCAATATCGCCTTTGAGGACAAGCTGACCTTCAACGTGGGCAACGGGCTTTTCCGCAAACTGTGGGTGTCCTCGCCGTCGTCCACGCTGGCCTCTGACGGGTTGGGGCCGATCTACAATGCGCGGTCCTGCCAGCGCTGCCACATAAAGGACGGGCGCGGCCATCCGCCCGAGGAGCTGGACGATAACGCCATCTCACTGTTCCTACGCGTCTCGATCCCCGGGGAGCTGACAGCGAAGAAGGCTGAGATCGAGGACTACATCGCTACAGCCCCCGAACCCACCTATGGTCTGCAGTTGCAGGATTTCAGCACGGCCGGGGTTGCGGCGGAATACAAGCTTCAGATTGACTATGAAGAGGTGGAGGTGAAGCTGTCCGGAGGGGACGTGGCGCGTTTGCGCAAACCCACCTACACCGCTGCCAACCTGGCCTATGGCCCGCTGCACCCCGAGGCTATGCTGAGCCCCCGCGTTGCACCGCAGATGATCGGTTTGGGTTTGCTAGAGGCGATCCCCGCCGCAGATATCCTGGCGCTCGCGGACCCCGAGGATGCTGATGGAGACGGCATATCCGGGCGCGCCAACGTGGTCTGGTCCAAGGAGTTTGACCAACCCATGCTGGGCCGTTTCGGGTTGAAGGCCGGCAACCCCACAGTCTTTCAACAGTCCGCAGAGGCCTTTGTGGGCGATATCGGCATCTCGAGCTCTCTTTTCCCGCGGGGTTGGGGCGAGTGCACGCAGGCGCAAACCGCCTGCCGCGATGCCCCCCATGGCGACGGCGATGACCGGGTGTTTGAGATTGACGATGAAATCCTCCACCTCGTCACCTATTACAGCCGCAATCTCGGCGTCCCTGCCCGGCGTGATGTGGACGACCCGCAGGTGCTGCGCGGCAAGGAGGTGTTCTACACCACCGGATGCACAGCTTGCCATCAACCCTCTTTCGTCACCCATCGTTTGGAAGGCCAGCCAGAGCAAAGCTTCCAACTGATCTGGCCCTACACCGATATGCTGCTGCACGACATGGGGCCGGGGCTGGCGGATAACCGGCCAGAGGCGCGCGCCAACGGCTCCGAATGGCGCACACCGCCCCTTTGGGGGATTGGTCTGACGCAGAGGGTCTCTGGCCACACCTATTTTCTTCACGACGGGCGCGCGCGGTCGCTCTTGGAGGCGGTGCTGTGGCATGGCGGAGAGGCTCAACCCCAGCGCGATGCGGTCGTTCAGATGCACCCCGAGGATCGCGCCGCCCTAATCCGATTTCTGGAAAGTCTGTGATGCGGTATTGTCTTGCCCTGCTCTGTTGCCTCGTCGCGCCGCTGGCCCACGCCCAGGATCTTCGCGCCATTGTCGAAGATCACATGACCCCTCGCTATGTCGCCCTGTCTGATCGCACGGCCACACTCGCGGCCCAGGCGCAGGAGGATTGCACGCCGGACGACCCGCCCTTGATCACCGCCTATCACGACGCCTTTGATGCATGGATCGGCGTCAGCCACCTGCGCTTTGGCCCGTCCGAGATAGAAGACCGAGCCTTCGCGCTGTCCTTCTGGCCCGATCCTCGAGGGGCCACGCCCAAGGCCCTTGGCACGCTCATTCGCGATGAAGACCCGGTTGTTTTTGACGCCGATGCCTTTGCGACCGTATCCATCGCGGCGCGTGGGTTTTATGCCTTAGAGTTTCTGCTGTTTGACCCGCAGTTTGCGGATGGCGACTACCCTTGCGCGCTGATCCGCGCTGTGACAGGTGACATCGCCCGCAACGCGGCGGCCATTCTGGACGGGTGGCAGGGGGGCTATGGCGCGCTGATCTCGCAACCCGGAAATGACACGTATCGGACAAAGCCAGAGGCCGCGCGGCAGATTTTCACCGCGCTGACCACGGGCCTCGAGTTTACCTCCGACGTTCGCCTAGGCCGCCCGATGGGCACCGTCGACCGCCCCCGCCCCAAACGGGCCGAGGCGCGGCGGTCGGGGCGTTCGCTACGCCACGTGGTGCTGTCGCTTGAGGCCACGCGGGAGTTGGGCCAGCTTATCTCAAGCGGAGATGCCGGTTTGGATGAGGCATTTGCCTCCGCGCTGGACCGTGCCTCGGCTCTGGACGATCCGGTCTTCGCGGGTGTCTCCGATCCGCAAGGGCGGCTGCGCGTTGAGGCGCTGCAGCAAAGTATCAACACCATCCGAACCATCCTCGACGCTCAGATCGGCCCGTCGCTTGGCATCGCTGCCGGGTTCAACTCTCTAGATGGCGATTGATGGCAACACGGCGATCCTTCCTCACGTCCCTGCTGGCCGCCAGCTTGCTTGCCCGCCCGACCTGGGCGGATGCGGGATGTCCTGCCTTCCTTTCGGCCGCGATGCGCCCCGACGGGCAATATGTGCTTTGCGGTCTGAGCGCCTCTGCTCAGATCACCTTCGAAATCCCTCTTCCTGCCCGCGGCCATGCCGCCGCCGCGCATCCATTGCGGCCTGAGGCCGTCGCCTTTGCCCGCCGCCCCGGCACCTTTGCCATCGTTCTGGACTGCAGTTCGGGGCACCAAAAGGCCAGCCTCGCCGCCCCTGCGGGCCGCCATTTCTGCGGTCACGGGGCGTTCTCGGCTGAGGGTGATCTGCTCTTCACCACAGAGAATGATTACGACGCCGCCCGGGGCATGATCGGCGTTTGGGATGCGCGTCAAAACTATGCGCGGGTTGGTGAGTTTCCCTCTGGCGGGGTGGGCCCCCATGATATCAAGCGCCTTCCCGGTGAAGAGGTTCTGGTGGTGGCCAATGGCGGGATTGAGACCCACCCTAGTACAGGTCGCGCCAAGCTAAACCTGCCCACGATGCGCGCCAATCTCAGCTATCTGGATTTCAGTGGCAATCGGCTATCCAAAATGGAGCTAGACGCCGATCATCAACGCAATTCCATCCGCCATTTGGCCGTTTCGGCGGATGGGGGCGTCGGGTTTGCCATGCAGTGGCAAGGCGATGCCATCAACGATCTGCCCTTGCTTGGCATTCACAGGCGACAGATGGACGAAACCGTCTTGTTCGACGAAGCATCTGTCAGAAACATGCACGGCTATCTCGGCAGCATTGCCTTTGCGAATGATGGCACCTCCCTGGCCACAACATCTCCGAGACGTGGCATGTTGCAAGTCTTCAAAGCCGAGCACTTGTCGGAAGAGGTCGCAATCGCGGATGTCTGCGGTGTCGCAACGCTGGGTGACGCGTTTGTCGTCACCTCTGGCACAGGTGCAATTCAGCTGCCCAATGCGACGGTCAGAACGCACAACTTGGCCTGGGACAACCATCTTATCCCTGTGTCGTGAAACCCGCTGCATTGAACCAACCTGCCTGCTGTTGCATATCGTCTGCAGAAGATCGCTCCAAAACAATTGCATTTCAGGTAAGATATCCGCGCAAAGGGTCCGCTTTGGGCAGCCTGGCCTGTCGCACACCCATCCGCTGCGATGTGATC